>JABLXJ010000016.1 GCA_013178125.1 Bacillota bacterium
CTCAGTCCCTCATCACTGCTTAGTTTTCAAGGAGCATTCGAGAAACGTTGCCGTCCCTCCGTTTGCCGCCGTGTCGAGCGGCAGTTATTAATATATCACCTTTCACTATGCCTTTCAATTTACTATATCGGAAGCTAGAGCTAATTAACGCGGATTATTACGAAACTGCTGATCATATTATGTTTTCTTTAAGCGGCTCTCAGTTATGTTAACGTATGCTCTACAAAGTCTGTCTACCAGGTTGCTTCAATCATAGTTATTATATGCGCCCGACCACGGGATTAGACCTCGCGCCGCAAAATATACCCTATCCTACCTACGTCCTACCTTGCGGCCGCGCTCACGCTTTTGCTCGACCTTGCCTTCGCCCCCAGGCTCCTGCGCCAGAATATCACAGCGAGGCCAAGCAAGATAGGTATAGCGGATAGGATGTAGAGCGACCTTACAGCGCCCTCATTTATGGCCTTTATGCCCCGCACGCTCTCAGGGATCACATTCCCATCCTTGCCAACCATGCGTATCTGCATATTGCTCCCGGCATCAACCTCCACCTTGTAGGCTTCAAAAGATGGCTGCTTGTCCTTATCCTTCTTGGGATCGAATTCAACTATTTTATAGCCGAGAGCGTAGCCCGGCGTCTGATCTACCCGATACGGCTTCGATTCGACCGTCGATATAACCTTGCCATCCTTCAGGATCTGGAGCTTCACATCATTCCGGTCCCTGTGGTGCACCCAGATCCAGTTGTTCTCCCTCCCCCTTCCCGCCAGGGGGAACTGTAGCTTCGTCAGCTTGGTGTAGTAAAGCTCATTGTACTCCGCTTCGTCGAATGCCTTCAGGAAGAGCGCCCGTTTGCCCTGCATGTACATGGTCTCCTTCGGCTCGTCCGTCTTTGAAGGCATAGTCCATTTCTCTTCAGGTATTATCTCGTAGCCCATACCGTGGCGCCGACCCACGAAGACCACCAGCTTCTTCTTGAAAGTGCCCTTTGGCTCCGGTTCGGGCTTTTCATCCTTCTTGCCGGCAGTTGGCCCGCCCTTCTCCCCGGCGGCCTTCTCCTCGGCCTTGTGCTCTACAAATTGCATCTCATAGGTCCCGACCGGGAGGTTTATAATATAGGTCTCCTGGGGGTCGGTAACGTAATAGCTGGGTGGAACCGGCTGCTCAGGTGCCCTGGGAACGCTCTTGAACTTTTTGGGGTTCTTGATATATTCCCCTATGGCCTCCTGGTACTTGCTCTGCTGGTCATAGTAATCCATGACCTTCTTGTAATACTTATCGATCTCAGCCTTATAATCCTTGTATTTGGCCTCGGCCTCGGCCCCCACCATGAGCTTCATCTCAGCGTCGTAGGGTCCCTTGGGATAATAGAAGACATACTTGACCGGGGCTATAGATACGACCTTCTTGTCGCCCTGCCAGATCTCGAGTTCTCCCTTGAGATCTTTCTTGTAGTCAAACCATGAGCCCATGTATTCCTGGGTTATGGGCCAATAGTATACATCGGTAATCAGCGGATTTACCAGATTATCCTTCCCGGCCATCATGTATATGGTGTCTATCGCTCTTGGGCAGAAGGTGCTCTGGTAGGTCAAACCATCGAAAAGGTTCAACCCATATACTCGTTGCCGCTCTTTTGGAGGCTCGGCGGCAGCGGCGGCACCCCCCAGGGTGGCAATGAGCAACAGGATACAGGCCAGCCTGATAATGCCTGTCCACTTCACATTCACATTCATATCCATGCGATTGAGGTATGTCTTCATCGCCGCACTCCCTTCCTCTCAAAGGCGATCATCGAGAGCCAAAGCAAGATGCCGCTGTAAAGCACCGGTGAGATGATATTAATCAAAAGCTGGCGGACATCGCCTACCCTCGCCGCATCAATGCCACGGCTTAAATACGAAAGCGGTGATACCCACCCGATGCCGTGCGCCAGCCATGCAACAAATGAACGAGCGTATTCGAGTGGGGCCGATAGATCACCCTGGAATGAAAGAAGATAGCCCTCCAACATCGAAAACCCCGCAAAGGCCGCCATGACCAGTATGAACAGGAGGATGGAATTTCGCATCTTGCCCGTAACGGCTGAGAGGAATATGCCAAATGATATCATGCACGACGCCATGAAGATGGAAAGCACCAGGCCCTTCAATACCCCCGCCGTCAAGCTGAACCTTGTTATCGAGGATGCGAGCCCCAGAAACACCAAGGATGCAAGCCCCATCACCACAAACGCGGCCATGTGTTCGAGGTACTTACCCATGACGTACGAGGCTCCATCTACGGGGCCATAAAACAGGACCTCCATGGTGCCGCGTTCGCGCTCGCGGGAGATTGATACCGTTGCCGAAAGCCCCAAGTATACTGTGGAAACAAGGAGGATGATATAGAGAGGGGACATCATGGGGTCCGGTATGACAACAAGGCCTGCGTCGACCACGGCGCCTGTATAGCCCATAACAATCAGGCTCGAGACTACAAACGCCAAGGCCAGGGCCAGGTAAACGCCTATGCCATAGAATATGGAGGTAAATTCACGTCTTGCTACCGTCTTCACTGAATTGAACTGGTAGGAGAAAGGGCTTTGAGCCATGACTAGGCCTCCTTCCCTGTAAGCTGTGAGATATGCTTCTCAGTGATTGTGATGAAAGCGTCCTCGAGGCTCATCTGCTTCCTGTTGAGGCCGACGACAACGCCGCCTACCGCCGCGATCGCCCGCGATATATCGAGCCGGTAATCCTTATCCGGGTTTGTGCTGACCCCCAGGATCTTGCCGTCGAGCTGAACACGCTTCACAAACGGGAGCCCCGATACCGCCTGCAAAATCTCGGGGGCTGCCGCCTCCAGCTCAACCTCGATTTCAATCTCATCCACCAGGCGGGTCCTGATATTATCCATCGTATCTTCCGCTACAAGCGTCCCGGCGTTCATGATCCCAACCCTGTGGCACGTACGCTCGACTTCGGAGAGGAGATGAGATGAAATCAGAATGGTCTTGCCTTTCTGGTTTTCGTCCTTGATTAAATCGCGGACTTCCTTTATCCCATAGGGATCAAGCGACGAGACGGGCTCGTCCATGATGAGGATGTCAGGATCATGCAGCAATGCCCGCACAACCCCTATTTTCTGAGTCATTCCCTTGGAATACCCCCGCAGCATTTCGTTGCGCCAGTCGTAAAGCTGCACACGTTCGAGGAGCTCTGAAACGCGCCTGGCTTTGTCCTTGACGCCGTAAAGATCGGCGAAAAAGCAGAGGTATTCCCATGCGGTCATTTCTTCATACATGTACTGAACCTCTGAAACAACCCCTATCCTCCTCTTCAGGCCAAAATAATCCTCCTTGAGCGTCTTTCCGAAAAGGCGCACCTCGCCCCTAGTAGGCTTCACAAGCCCGAGCAACATGAGAATGGTGGTTGTCTTCCCAGCGCCGTTCGGACCCAGAAAACCATAGATCTCTCCCTTCTCCACATGGAGATTCAGGTCCTTCACGGCAGTGAAATCCCCGTAATCCTTGGTTAACCCGATGGTTTGGATCATTCCGCTCCCTCCGGTGGCAATTTTGTGATTGGCAAAATTGCAGCTCTCTCAGATTAAGATCTTAACCGCTTTGATTCCTTGTAAAACATCATGTTAAATTCTACAAAACCTGCTAATATTCCTGCTTCTAAGCATAATAAAGCACGAACGAGCTGACTTAAATACATGATATAACATGATACCATCATGATATCATAAAAGCCATGGAATTTGCATTGTCACTTTTCACCCTATAAGGAAGTATCTTAGAGCTATAAGTAGGACTACACCAGGAATGCCAAGAAAGCCAGCTACAAGTGCAGTTACGGGATTGACCGGGATCATGATGTTGAAGTGTCTGCCTACGATGTTAATGATCCAAAGAAGGATCCCGCCGATGATTCCATTATAGATAAGCTTCAGGATGAATCTCAGCGGGACGACCAGAATGCAGGCCAAAAGGCACAAAAGAAAAAGACCGAAAAGGTAGGCTACGACCACCGTCCAATCCATGCCATCTCGCCCCCCATATCAGCTCTCCCATATACCCTCCCCCCGGAACTGGGTTACCCGGCGGTTCACCGTTCTCCACCATTTTCCGCTCTCCCGGCCCGGTACCTGGTCTAGCTTGTGGCCTTGAAGTCTTCAGCCCTCCGGTCTCCATTCTGGGGTAGTACCCTTTCGCGATGAGGTAGGGATGAATCCTCCTGCCGCGCCTTTTTCAGAAGGTAAATATACTTCTTTTCCGCGGCACGCGCTGCATAGATAGCGTGATCCACAAGATCCGGATCTGTGACGCTATTGAAATAGGACTTGGCTAGCAGCCATTCTCGCCGGGCTTTTTCAACCGCGTCGGCAAGGGAGGGCCAGCGGGTTTCGCTATCCGTGGGTTCCCCCTCATTTCGAACCGGTAACCTCAATGCAGAGATCACCCTCGCCAGTCGCTTGTTCATAGGATATTCTCCCTCTCTTAACGCCAGCGATCTCCTATATCTACCATATTAATACAACAAAAATATATATCTTGTACTAAATTATAGGCGGGAGCTATCCTATTTATACATGAATCTCTTGCGAGAAATACCGAACCTGGCCCGAAACCCTCGTGGCTAGACCTCCCTCCGGCCCTCCAGCGCCCTCGCCAGGGTAACCTCGTCGGCGTATTCTAGCTCTCCACCGACAGGGACGCCATGGGCTATTCGGGTCACCCGGACGTCCAGCGGTTTAAGCAGGCGCGAGATGTACATAGCTGTGGCCTCGCCCTCGATGTTGGGATTCGTAGCCAGGATGACCTCCTTTACCCCACCATCACGGACTCTGGCAAGAAGCTCCTTTATCCTGATATCATCCGGCCCGATCCCTTCCATGGGTGAGATCACGCCGTTCAACACGTGATACAGCCCCCTGAATTCCTTCGTCCTCTCCATGGCCATCACATCCCTGGGCTCCTCGACAACGCAGAGCAGGCTCCGGTCCCGGTCGCTCCCTGAACACACCCTGCAGGGATCGATATCTGTGATGTTCCCACAGATAGAGCAGTAGCGGACCTTGTCTTTCGCCTCGATTAACGCCCTGGCTAGCTTCTGGACATCTTCGGCCGGGGCCTTCAATACATGAAACGCCAAGCGCTGCGCCGTCTTGGGCCCAACGCCCGGCAACTTCGTTAGCTCATCAATCAGCCTCGCGATAGGCTCAGCAAAGATCAAATACCCACACCCCCTTACCTTCCCTTCACTTCACTTCTAGCTGCCGCGCCCCCCTGCACAGGGCTGCGCAAAGGCTTTTACCTCAGCTAAAGTTCGACCAGATCAGATCCAACCGAAACGCGATCGAGATATGCGCATACAATAAAGCATAGTTAGAATCTCATCCTCCCGAGGCCTGGCATGCCCGGCAGGGAGAGTCCCCCGGTGACCTTCCCGAGCTCGGAAGCTGCCATCTCGTTGGACTTACTGAGCGCCTCGTTGGTTGCGGCAAGAATAAGATCCTCCAACATCTCAACATCATCTGGATCGACGGCTTCAGGCGATATCGATATCTCCACAATCTCCTGGTGGCCATTGGCAACAACCCTCACGACGCCACCCCCGGCTGTGGCCTCCACCGTCTTCGACTTGAGTTCCTCTTGAACCTTCTCCAGGTCCTGTTGCATCTTCTGAATCTGCTTCATCATCTTCCCCATATTTCCCATATTTCCCATCATCCCTATCGTACCTCCCTTGGAGCATATGCTTCCCACCAGTGCAGCAATACCATCATAGCGGAGTCACCACATGTCACGTGGATCAGCTTTGCTTCGGTTCGATCTTCAAGATGTGCCCACCAAAGAGGTCGAGGACCTCCTTCACAACATGGTTGTCAGCCAGGTTTCCCTGGGATTCGAGGGTGGCGGCAATTGCAGCCACCGCCTCGTTTTCCATCCCTCCCCCAGCCCCGCCTTCGGGGCCAGAGTCATCCATCTCCGGGCGGTCCTCCTCCCCCGCGTCATCGCGGGCACCCCATCTACCGGCATCCGCGGTTTCCTCGCCACCAGCCTTCCCTGTTCCCTGGGAACTCCCGGCCGTGATCGATACCAGGGCCGCTGGGGACGGAGCCAGGGCCGGGGCCGAGGTGCTGCGGCCTCCCCTATTTTGCGCTCCAGCTACCGGATCTTCTACTGCCGCTGATCCGGAAGCGTTCAGGTCCTCAGTATGCTGGATGATTTCACAGCGAAGCCTCACAGGCTGCCCAAAAACCGAGGATAGAATCTCCTGGATTACCGCCCTGTGAGCTGGGGACTCGATCTGTTCCTTATGAAACACGTGCTGAAATCCAAGGAGTATGCAATCCCGCTCGACGTCGACCGGGGCCGCATCAAGTAAATAGCCCCGGAGTCTCATTTTCCTTTCAAGCTTCAGGGCCTCCAGGACTTCAGGCCACCCTGGTTTTTACATCCTCAATGCTCAAGCCCGCGGCGGGGGCACCCGGTTGGACAATCCCGGTGTCCGGCCGGGCAACCTCAGCACTGTTACCCGGTGCGGCCCCCACCTCCTGCGCCACCTCAATATCGCTTTGCGGGGCGAGACGTTTCCGTTTTTGCGCATTTTGCAGATCCTGCAGGGCGGCATGAAGCCTCTTGACAGTCTCCTCAAGCATCCTGACGCGGTTGAGAAGATCAACCGCTTCGCCCGCCGGCGCTCCCTCCGCCGCAGCCACCGGCATCCTGGCCAGCCTCACAAAGGCCATCTCCATCACCAGCCGGGGCCGCGCCGCCCACCTCATCTCGCCCTCGGCCGCGCACATGACATCGATCACCCTCTGGAGATCATCTACTGTATAGGCGCCGGCCTGTCTCCGCAATTCCTGAAGGGGGGTGGTAAGGCCGTCTACGAGACGGGCAGGGTCCGAGCACTCCTTTACGATGAGCAAATCCCTGAAATGCTCGACAGCATCCTTTACGAATTGCCTCAGGTCCTTCCCTTCATCGCTTAACTTTTGAATGAAGGATAAACCTCCCAGGAGATCCCTGCGTGCCACCAGGTCGGCGAATTCCTTGGCGCCCTCCGACCCGACAGCGCCGAGCACCTCTACCGCGTTTTCATAGGTTATCTCATCCGTTCCAAAGGCCATGCACTGATCCAGGAGGCTCAAGGCATCCCTCATGCTGCCCTCGGCGTTCTTCGCGAGAAAACCGGCGGCCCGCTCATCCAGGTTTACTCCCTCCTTGTGAGAGATATCCTTCAGCTGCCCGGTAATCTCTGGCACAGTAAGCCTGCGGAAGTCAAAGCGCTGGCACCTAGAAAGGATGGTAGCAGGAATGCGGTGAGGTTCTGTGGTCGCCAGCACGAAGACCACATAGGCGGGCGGCTCCTCCAGGGTCTTTAAAAGGGCATTGAATGCCTCTGTGGTTAACATGTGGACCTCGTCGATTATATATACCTTATACCGCTCCTCGGCGGCCGTAAACTTCACCTTCTCCCGGAGGTCGCGGATCTCATCGATACCGCGATTGGACGCGGCGTCGATCTCTATGACATCCATCGAGTAACCCTCGCGGATTCTCTTACACGCCTCGCATACATCGCAAGGATCCGCTGTAGGGCCCTTTTCGCAGTTCAAGGCCTTGGCAAGGAGCTTTGCAACACTTGTCTTGCCCGTCCCCCTCGGGCCACAAAAAAGGTATGCGTGTGCCACCCTCCCGAAGCTCAAGGCGTTTTTGAGGGTCCGCGTCACGTGCTCCTGTCCAACTATCTCGTCAAACATCCGTGGGCGCCAGCGGCGGTAGAGCGAAAGGTAGCCCATAGTTCCTCGTCCTTCCTTAATATAACAGCCCGGTCAACCTGTTACCTTGATCTAACACGGGTTAAAATGACATCTTACCCGAGGGAATTTACCCAGCACATATGAGGTATGGCTTGAGTTTGAGCATGATCAATATCGCGGTAAAGCGGGAACGAATCTATATTACCTCGGCTTCTTGCCTTAATTTCTCCCAAAGACCTTCAATATCCAACCTCTTAGCCCACGAATCTATATAGTTGAGATCCAGCTTCGCAAACTGGACCTCATAGACCCTCAAGGCATCTATAAACTGTTTCTCGCTCCCTCCCGATAGCTTAGCCCATCTGAGTTTAGCTAGAATCGTATCCTCTGGGCTCGAGACCTTCATCCTAATGCCTAAAACATCTTCAACGTACTTTCGAGAAAAACGCGACTTGTCAAAGGGATCATCGGTCAGCATCCAAAAGTCAACCTTGATCCCTTCGTTTACATCGAGTAGGTTGAACATACCATTACCCTCAATCGCCGCTAGAATGCTTCTTTCATCAAGGTAGAATTCAGGGCCCGAGAAGGCTTTAACAAAGGCCTCTATTGAGGTCCTCTCCATGGAAATGACCAAATCTACGTCATGCGTTGAACGGGGCTCTCCTTGGAGACTGGATACCAATGAGCCTGTCACCATATAGTCGATCTCGGACCTCTCGAGAGCCTCTATGACTTTCATCAGTAATTCCTGTTGTGACATTTCTCGATACGCTCCAGATATAGTCGCCTAATCTCTTCATCTGATAATTGAGCGAACCTTTTTCGCAAACCGTGAAGGAAGAGCCTCTTTGTGAAATCAGATAGCTCAAAGGCCTTCTCTAGTCTCTGTGCCGGGGACATTTTACGCAGCGCATCAATGTATCTCCTGT
The DNA here is from genome assembly GCA_013178125.1 of Bacillota bacterium. Classification (NCBI taxonomy): domain Bacteria; kingdom Bacillati; phylum Bacillota; species Bacillota bacterium. The sequence continues at coordinate 8,691 of JABLXJ010000016.1, forward strand.
GATTTGGATGTGGTTTGATCTGCATTATTCACCACCCCTTTTGCCCATACAATATTATATCCCATCTTTGACAAGCAAGGAATAGAAATACATAGATGAACAATTAAATGGCCCGTAGCAAGGCATACGGGCCATCATACAAAGAATCTCTTAGAGGCCGTGCACCCACCTTCGACAGCCTCTCCCGGGCGATACCACGGTAGCCAGCTCTGACCAGGCAACCCCACGGCACATGGAACATTCTACTTACCGCTGCTACCTCCCGGTCCTGACGGGGTTCATAGACTTCCATTGCGTGGGACCCAATCTTCCTCGCCCCTTGCCGAGGCCGGGCCCCAAGAGAAGACAGCCTCCGCTGGGAATTCGACCCCGCTATAGCGGATTGCGGGTACAGGGCACCGCTGCCTCCCCATCTAGCACGGCCAATTCTTCTGCCGGACAACTGCCAAACAGCATCTCTTTCTTTCTAACTAAAATCCAAACTAAAAACCTAAAATAAATAAGATATGGCGGAGAGGGTGGGATTCGAACCCACGAGGCAGAGAGCTTCTGCCTACCCGCTCTCCAGGCGGGCGCCTTAGACCAGACTCAGCCACCTCTCCGGATAATATGGCGGAGAGAGTGAGATTCGAACTCACGGGGCAGGGACTACCCGCCCACTCGCTTTCGAGGCGAGCGCTTTAGACCCCTCAGCCATCTCTCCACCCAAATCTCATGGTCTTAGTCTCATGGTCTCATCCTTGATGCTATCTTAATTCCATCTTTTATCCTATTCTTATTCTTAATCTTATAATCTTATTTCCCCTTGTCTCCCTCTCTCAGCTGCGCGAAGAAACGCTGCAATATCTCGGTGCATTCCTCGCGCATGACGCCCTCCTCGACCTCCATACGGTGGTTAAAGGCATCGCTCCCTACGAGGTTGACGATGGATCCCGCTGCTCCCGCCTTCGGATCCCTCGCCCCATACACCAGGCGACCTATTCTGGCCTGAACCATGGCGCCCGCACACATGGGGCACGGTTCAAGTGTAACATAAATCGTCGTATCAATCAACCGCCAGGAGGCCATCTTCGACGCGGCATCCCGGATAGCCAGGATCTCGGCGTGCGCAGTAGGATCCTGCAGCTCCTCCTTGCGGTTATGGCCCCTGGCTATCACCTCGCCCCCGTGTACGATCACCGTGCCAATGGGGACCTCACCCTTATCGAAGGCTTTAGCGGCCTCGCGCAAAGCCTCGCTCATAAACTCCCGGTCGCGCTCGGATGGCAAGACAAAACACCTCGCGCTCACGATAAGCCGTCCGTAACAGATTATAGCATAGACCCAGTACCAATACAAGATTATACCCGTTCCGCCCCATAGCCTCTTACCTCGCCATTTGCAAGGACGCGGACCCCGTTTCGCGTCAATACATCCACAGCCCCATCCGGATCTTCCACCCTGAATATCACGAGTGCATCGCCGGCGCTCTTGCCTGTAAAGGCGTAAAGGTATTCGATATTCATCCCCGCAGCCTCCAGTATGGCAAGCACCTCAGCGAGCCCGCCCGGCCGGTCGTGAACTGCCACTGCGATCACGTCGGTTACGCTGACGGTGAAGCCCTCGCGCTTCATTACGTCATAGGCCTTCTCAGGCTCATTCACGATGAGACGGAGTATCCCAAAATCGGTAGTATCGGCGATCGAAAGCGCCCGGATATTGATGCCGTTCTCACCAAGGAGCCTGGTCACAGCCGCCAGGCGGCCGGATTTATTCTCTAAGAATACAGAGATTTGCCTGACTTTCATCAATCCTAGCTCCTTTCCAGTCCTCTAGCTCGACTTCTATAACCCTCTATAACCCTCGACTTTATAATCCTCGGCTCTCATAATTCCCTTTTATCTATCACGCGTTTTGCCTTTCCCTCGCTGCGCTGGATCGTCTTGGGCTCGACAAGCTTGACCTTGACCGAGATGCCGAGCGTTGTCTCGATGTTCTCGCGAATCGCAGACTCGAGCGCCTCGAGCTTCTTGACCTGATCGAATATGATGGCCTCCGAGACCTCGACCCAGACCTCCAGCTCATCCAGTTTATCCTTCCTATCGACCACCAGGAGGTAATGGGGCTCGGTCTGCCCCACCTCCAGCAGGGCGCTCTCGATCTGGGATGGGAATACATTCACGCCGCGTATGATGAGCATGTCATCGGTCCGGCCCATGATCCGCGCCATCCGCACATGAGTTCGGCCACAGGGACATGGCTCATCGTAGAGCGCGGAGATATCGCGGGTGCGATAACGAATGACGGGTATACCCTCCTTGGTGATGGTGGTGAATACGAGCTCGCCCTGCTCCCCCGGGGGCAGGTTTTCGCCTGTTTCGGGGTCTATTATCTCAGGAATGAAGTGATCCTCGTTAACATGAAGACCGTTCTTCTCCGGACATTCACACGCCACTCCTGGCCCGATGACCTCGCTCAGGCCATAGATGTCCAGGGCCATAATTCCCAGCTTCTCTTCGATCTCCGCCCGCATTCTGTTTGACCACGGTTCGGCGCCAAAGATTCCCGCCTTGAGGGCAAGCTCATCCCGGCGAATGCCCATCTCCTCCATAACCTCTGCAATGTAAAGGGCGTAGGACGGGGTGCATGCCAGGATCGTGCTTCCTAAATCCTTCATGAGCATAACCTGTCGCTTTGTATTGCCACCGGACATGGGAATCGTCGTAGCGCCCAGGAGTTCGGCCCCATAATGAACGCCCAGGCCGCCTGTGAAAAGGCCGTAACCATATGCTACATGCACCACGTCGTCGCGGGTCGCGCCCGCGGATACAAGGGCTCTTGCGGTGAGCTCCGCCCAGGACGCGATGTCGTTCCGTGTGTAGCCTACCACGATCGGCCTACCGGTCGTGCCGGAGGATGCATGGACCCTTACTATCTCCCCCTGAGGCCTCGCAAACAGGCCAAACGGGTAGTTGTCGCGCAGGTCCTGTTTGGTCGTGAATGGCAACCTGTGAAGGTCTTCGAGGGACCCGATGTCACCCGGCTTTACACCCTTCTCGTCGAAAGCGCGCCTGTAAAACGGGACGGTCTCGTAGACGCGCCTTACGACCGCCTGGAGCCGCTCGAGCTGGAGCTTTCTCAGCTCGTTACGCGGCATGCACTCATGATCTTTATCCCAGTAGTTCTGAGGCTTTATTCTATCTATATCTATGCCGTAATTCATTTTCTTGACCCCAGTCCTCTCTTCTATAACCTCTCTATGGCGACCTCTCTATAACCTCTTTCTTGTGACTATAATCTTCTCTATGAGAGCATGATCTCTAGGGGTATAATCCTCCTTATGACCCCTTATGACCCCTTTTTATATTAGCCCTCTTTCCTTCTCTATCAAGCTTTCCTTCTCTATCTCTATCAAGGCTTAGCTCTTCGAAGGCTTAGTCTTCATGAGGACCGCCGGGTGGTGAGAGTTAAACCGGCACCGCTCATGAAAGCCCTCAAATTCACATCCATGAAACGTGAAGGGATGCTTTCTCCCAGCGCATCGAGCCAGCAGGATTTCTCAACCCCCAGGAATCTCGAGGCCACGCCGAGGAGCACAATATTGACCGATCGCGCCGACCCCGCCGCCCTGGCCAGCTCGAAAGCCCTGACGGTGACCATATTGGGCGACCTGGCCTCCAGCTCCTCGAGGATCCCGCCGGGATATGGTTCCCTTCCCGAAAGGGTCGTGATGGGTGGTATGGCGTAATCATTCACGATCAGTATCCCGCCGGGACGCAGGGAATTCACCCACCTGAGGGCTTCGAGCCTCTCAAAAGCTATGAGGCAGTCGACCTCCCCCTCCGGGATGAGAGGCGAATACACCCTTCTCCCGAATCTCACGTGGGTTACTACGCTCCCGCCCCGCTGGGCCATGCCGTGAACCTCCGAGGTCTTGACATCAAACCCTGCGAGCCTGGCTGCCCCTGCCAGGACCTTGCCCGCGAGGATTATGCCCTGGCCGCCGACTCCCACGATGAGCACGTTTACCGGCCTGTCGCCGGGCAGGCCTGCCAGTCTGATGGACGCCTCAGGCGCATTCGCATTCCCTGGCACGGGTGCCGAGGCCGAACTGGTCACCCGGCCTACAGGTCCAGCAATGGATGCAGCTATGCGATCCAAAGCACCAGCCGCAGCTCCAGCCCCCGATTCAGCTCCGGATTCAGCTCTGGATTCAGCCTCGGACCCCGTTCCGGGTCCAGCCGCACCACCTGTAGGGGCCACCCGCCTGATCGCCCCGGATGGGCAGACCTGGATGCACAACCCGCAGCCCGTGCAGAGCTCGCTGAAAACAACCGCCTTGCGGGCGCCGAGCCCCAGCGCCGGGCAGCCAAGGGCGAGGCATATCTTGCAGCCTTTGCACGCCTCCTCATCAACCTCGACGGCACCCGCAGCCACCGTAGCCACCGTAGCAGTACCGGCACTGGTGCTGGCACTAACACTAGCGCCGGCAGAGCCTTTATGCAGGAGCACGCAGGGCCGCCGGGATATCACGACCGATGGTTCCTCCGCGCTCACTTCCTCCTTGATAACCGCCTCGAGCGAGCCAAGGTCGTAGGGATCAACCTCCCTCACACGCTTTATGTTCAGGGCGGCCGCTACCCTGGCGGCATCCATTTGCTCTGCAGGCTCCCCGAGGAGGGTTATGCCCGTGCCAGGGTGATCCTGGTGGCCTGTCATGGCCGTCGTGGAATTATCCAGGATGATCACGGTGGAGGTGCCCTTGTTGTAAGCGACGTTCATGAGCGACGCGAGCCCCGAGTGAAGAAACGTGGAATCCCCTATGACCGCCACCGTCTTCCTGGCCAGCTCGGGCCGGGCCTTATCAATGCCATGGGCCATGCCGATGCTCGCACCCATGCATATACAGGAGTCCATGGCCTCGAGGGGAGGGAGGGCCCCCAGCGTATAGCATCCAATGTCGCCCGTTACAGTGAGTTTGAGCTTCTTGAGAACGTAAAAAACCCCCCTATGCGGGCATCCCGGGCATAGGACCGGCGGCCTCGCGGGAAGAGCCACCACGCGCCCACCCGCCGGGCCCGGCCCCGACCCCGGACCTGACCCCGAAGCCACGCCCGGGCCTGATCCTGAACCCGATCCCGAACCCGGTCCTGACTCCAAGCCCGGCTTTGCCTCAAATGTAGACCCCTGGCCCATTCCATAGCAGGGGAAGGAGATGGCCTTTTGTAAGGACTTGGCCACTATCGCAGGGGTGAGCTCCCCGACCCGGGGCAAGAGCTCCTTCCCCATGATGTCTATTCCAAGGAGCCTTATCTGCTCCTCGAGAAAGGGTTCCAGCTCCTCAACTACATAGAGCTTCTTCACCTCACGCGCGAATGAGCATATCAGATTAACCGGCAGTGGGTAGATGAGCCCGAGCTTGAGGCAGGATGCCCCGGGGAAAGCCTCCTTAACGTATTGATAGGCAACCCCGCTGGTAACGATTCCTACATCCAGGCTCCCCCACTCGATGCGGTTGACATCAAGACCCTCAGCAAAATGCCCTATCTCCTCGAGACGCGCCTCGAGGACTTCATGCCGTGGGCGGGCGTACGCGGGGATCATCACAAATTTCCTCGGGTCCTTTATAGGCCACCGGGCCCCACCGGCACCCCCGCGCCCGGCCGCAGCTCCAGCCGCAGCCCCGGTCCCAGGCGCTTGCCCACACCCCGAAACCGGAACACCCAGACTCTGGCGCGCACCGAGGGCGACCAACCCCTTGGAATGGGACACCCTGGTCGTGGTCCTCAGGAGAACCGGTGTGTCAAAACGCTCGCTGAGCTCCAGGCCCAGGCCCACAAGATCCTTCGCCTCCTGGCTGTCTGCAGGCTCCAAGCAGGGAATCTTCATAAACCTTGCGTAAAGCCTGTTGTCCTGTTCATTCTGCGAGCTATGCATCCCCGGGTCGTCGGCCGTCACAACCAGGAGGCCCGCGCCAACACCCGTGTAGCTCGCCGTAAACAGGGGATCGGCAGCGACGTTGAGGCCCACGTGTTTCATGGTCGCAAGCGCCCGGCCGCCCGCGAGCGACGCTCCCAGCGCGACCTCGAGAGCCACCTTTTCATTGGGGCACCACTCGGCGTGAATCGCGACCGGAGATGCTGGAGACGCCTCCCCTCGGCCCTCCTTCAGCTCCTTCTCCTTTATATGCTTCGTGTGCTTTATATACTTCGCTATATTCTCGAGTATCTCCGTGCTCGGCGTTCCCGGGTAACCGGTCGCAACAGCGACCCCGGACTCGCACGCACCGAGGGCAATCGCCTCGTTGCCTGAGAGTATCTCTCTCCCCGTCATACCCGTGCCTGCCATAACTCCCTGCCCTGGTTCCACCAAAACCCCTCTTGCCAAAACCCGTTACTCTCCCATCTCAGCGTTTTCAAAGCTTCTCGCCGGTCAACTTGCAGTCAGCTTTCTTCTATCGATTACCCTTTTTGCCTTGCCCATGCTCCGCTCCAGGGACATGTATTCCACCAGCTTGACCCCGGGCCTGAGTGACAGGGCGTTCTCGAGACGTTCTTTAACCTTATTTTCCAGCGCCTCGAGATCTCGCCAGCTCCCTGTGAAGCCTTCCTTCGAGAGTTCGACTATAACCTCTATATCATCCATAAAGCCCTTCCGGTCGACGATGATCTGGTATTGAGGCCCGACGCCATCGATATTCATCAAAACGGCCTCGATCTGCGACGGGAATATGTTAACACCGCGAATTATGAGCATATCATCGGACCGGCCCGTGACCTTTTTCATCCTGACCGTAGCCCGGCCGCACGGACACGGCGAGTAATCAAGAGAGGAGATATCCCTCGTGCGGTAACGCACAAGCGGGATGCCCTCCTTGGTGAGCGTTGTAAAGACCAGCTCCCCCTCCTCACCCGGCGGGAGCGGCTCACCGGTTTTGGAGTCGATGACCTCAGGGAAAAAGTGGTCCTCCGATATATGCATCTTGCCCCCATACTCGCACTCCCCAGCGACCCCAGGCCCCGTTATCTCGCTCAGCCCGTAGTTATCCGTGGCCTTTATATGCCACCGCTTCTCGATCTCGGCCCGCATCGCCTCGGTCCACGGCTCCGCCCCGAAAAGGCCGAGCCGGAGCTTTAGCTTGCTCGTGTCAACGCCCATCTCCTCGGCCACCTCTGCCATATGGAGGGCGTAAGATGGCGTGCCGACCAGCACGGTGGTGCCGAAGTCCTGCATGAGTTGAATCTGGCGCTGGGTGTTGCCGCTCGACACCGGCAAAACCGTGGCCCCGACCCGCTCGAGGCCGTAGTGGAGGCCAAACCCGCCCGTGAAGAGCCCATACCCGAAGCTTATCTGGGCTATATCGCGCCGCGTAACCCCTGCCTGCACCGCTACCCTGGCAACCATATCCGCCCATATCCTGAGATCCCTGCGGGTGTAGCCTACCACTGTGGACTGGCCCATTGTGCCTGACGAGGCATGAAGGCGCACGATCTTCGAGAGCGGCACCGCAAACATACCATAGGGGTAGTTCTGCCTCAGCATATCCTTTGTTGTAAATGGAAACCTCCGGATGTCATCGAGCGTCTTGACTTGCTCGGGCTTCACCCCGGCTTCGTCCCACAGCTTACGATAAAACGGCGACGTCCTGTATACCCGTTCGACCAGGGCCTGGAGCCGCGTGAGCTGGAGAGCCCTCATTTCATCGCGGCTCATGGTCTCATGACGTTTATCCCAGATCAATTATGCGCGCCGCTCATTGGCGGCGCATCCCCCCTTCCGCCTCCCTCATCTTCCTCACGTGCCTTTTCCCGTTATCTCAAACCAGTCACCAGTCTTCTAGCGTTCCCGCCAGGAGGCAGGGCGGGCAGCCCCTTACTCCTTTGTAGCCGCGAGAGCCGCAGGCTCGACCGCTCGCCCCAACCCGAGCTCGCGCTCGCGCTCGAAAATCCGCGATAAGTGAGCCTCCGGGTACTTCCGCGTAACCATGCTAACGGCCGGCACCACCAGGAGCGGGATCAACATAGCGAGCGAGCCCGTCATGGGGATCTTGCCCGCATCCATCTTGAAGTACCAGGCCAGGCCCACGGAGATAGCCAGGCCCGCCACGAGCCCAGCCCAGGCTCCGGCCCTTGTGACGCCCCTCCAATAAAGCCCATAGAGGTAGGGGGCGAGGAACATCCCGGCCAGCGTGCCCCACGATAGAGCCATGAGCGAGAGGATGAAGGCCGGCTTGGTAAATGCTATCAACGCTGAGAGCACGATGAAAAGCACGCAAAGTCCCTTCATGAGCCAGAGGCTTCTCAGCTGATCCTTCTGCTGGCTCCCGCCCCATTGGCTTCCACCCCGCATCCGGCCGCCCCTGTCCCGGGCGCTTGCCCTTGCCTGAGCCTCCCTTGCCGGGGCCTGTTGTTTACCTCTCCCCTTTTGCTTCGACCGGCCCCTGCCGGCTCGCGCGCCGCCCAACAGGTCTTGCGGCTGGCGCTGCCCCTGTGTGGAGGCAGGACTCTCCCCCAGGAGGTCTATGGCAATGGCCGAGCTCGAGACCAGGACCAGCGACGATAGGGTTGACATCGACGCCGAAAGCACAAGGACCAGGATGAACGCTGAGACAAGCCCGGGCATCGCCATGGTTATCATCTGGGGGATCAAGAGGTCCGCATTAGGCCCCACCTTGTCGGCGGGAAGCTGCGCGAAGAAGAGGTGCGAAAGCGAGCCAACGAAGTACGCCGCCCCAGCGATCACCAGCGCGAATAAGGTCGAGACCACCATTGCACGACTTATAGATTTTTCATCCTTTATAGCATAAAACTTCTGCACCATTTGTGGCAAGCCCCAGGGGCCAAGGCTCGTGAGCAAGACCAAAAAGAGAAGCGGGAAAAAGCCTGGAGGCCCGACAGGCCCCGCAAGCTTGGGGTTGATGCTGGCCAGGCGGGAAAGCCCCACCGCCAGCCCACCAACCTGGGGCTGGGCCAGGACCTTCCAAACCATCAGAACGACCCCGAGTATCATAATCGATCCCTGGAAGGCGTCCGTGAGGTTTACCGCAAAATACCCCCCGACGACCAAATACCCCGCCGTCAAAATGGTCATAAGCGTAACCGCGTAAACATAGGGGATCCCAAAAACGCCTTCAAACAGGTAGCTCAGCCCCATGTAAACCGAGGCAGAATAAGGAACCAGGAAGATAAAGATAGCCAGCGCCGAAAGAAGCTTGAGGCCCCTGCTATCATAACGAGCCTCAAGGAATTCGGGCATGGTTCGAGTGCCGAGGCGAGATGTTATTTCCCGCGTCCGCCCTGCAAGGACCCTCCACGCCAGGTAGGAGCCGACCAGGGCATTGCCGAGGGCGATCCAGAGCCCCGACACGCCGAAGCCCCACCCGATGCGTCCTGCATAACCGATGAAAATTACGGCCGAGAAATAGGTTGTCCCATAAGCGAAAGCCGACATCCAGGGCCCGATCCCCCGATTCCCCAGGAAGAAGTCTTCGAGGGTCCCCGAGCGGCGTCTACTTATGTATCCCATAGCCGCAAGCACAATTACGTAGACCGCCAACACCACTATCTTCATACTATTTCCCCACCCCCACATCATTCATTAACCTAAAATTACCAAACTGAAATCACTCAAATTGCCGGGCCATGCTGTCGGACCATACCATCTATCCCCTAGGCCTCAAGCGATCCCTCCTTCCCCCGCCTTCCCATCCATCTCCTCTATACAATGATCAATGCAGCTTCACCTTTAAATACAACCCTAACCCGCATCTACCAGCCTGCAGGTATCCTCTCGCCTTATGTCGTTGTCCCCGCAGTTTATCCCTGCTCACCCCTGCACACACCGGGGCGCGCCATCTTTGCCGGATATCGGCCTTGGCCGCTAATCTTTATTAAAACAACTTCATCTAAATGATCTAATGATGATCAACGATGATAAATTACGAAAACGCAATCGGTAGCCTGACACTCCGCGATAAAAAAGGCAATGTAGTATTTAATTCGACGCGGTTATAGCATATCCTCTCGGATGTTTATACCAAAAGCGCAATAGTGCTCATAGCAGGATAAAAATTTGATATTGACAAAATATAACCGGATATGTTATTGTTTTAGTGTCTAAACCTTTAATACTAATAAGGATGGTTTCGTACCAATGACATCAGATTTAAACTCAAATGCACCTTTATATATACAAGCCAAACAAAGGCTTGAGCAGATGATCAAGTCCGGGGAATTACGCCCAAGCGATAAAATCAGCCCAGAAACGGAACTATCTCAAAAACTCGGCATAAGTCGAACAACGGTACGACAGGCATTGAGGTTACTAGAAGAGATGGGCATCGTCGTCCGCGATAGAGGTCGAGGCACCTTCATCAGCGAGAATGCCCGAGACATCCTATCCTGCAGAATCAAAGGGAGCATAGGGTTCGTCCTCCCATTCCTGGATGCCTCATACGCTGCCGATATCATGGCCGGTGCTACGCGCGAGGCAGCCAAACAAGGTTATAACTTGATTCTAAGAGATTCGGAAAACGATCCCGGTAAGGAAGCTCAGGCCATAAAAAGCCTGGTAGAACACGGAGTAGAAGGGATTCTCCTGTTTCCATGTACCGAACGCTTTTACTCGCGAACAGTCTTAAAGCTTCACCTGGATGATTATCCCATCGTAATGGTAGGGCGGAAATATAGCCACCTCCCGATTCCGGCGGTTGAGGCGGATAACTACAATGGAGCTCGGGAAGCAGCGGAATATTTACATGAGCTCGGCTGCAGGGAATTCGCTCTCATCTCACCGGCCGTCTCCCATATGAGCTCCGTGGAAGCTCGTCTAAATGGTTATAGAGACGTCTGTCTGGAAAGAGGCATACCAGCCAAAACCGTCTGGATCGAGACTGGCCACCCCGAGGAATCAAGCATCTATTGGGAAAGGCGGGATGTAAATGCCCTAGAAAATTCAATTGCCACTATACAGAATTTCTTGGAAAGAAACCCAAAGGTGGACGCTATTTTAACATGTAATGATCTCCTGGCAGTAGATGCTTTGAAGGCAAACGCACGTCTGGGGCGCCGTGTGCCCGACGACATCTCAGTTATCGGGTTTGATGATGCCCCGTTTTCGAGTCAGCTGGACCCCATGTTAACTACCGTTAGGGTGCCACGGTTGGAAATGGGCCAGGCAGCCATCACGGTTATAACCAAGTTGCTCCAAGGGGAGATGCCTGAATCACTATCTATATGTATTCCGACATCCCTTGTAGTAAGGGGATCGACAATTCATTCATCGCAAGAAAAACCTATATTGGCAGTTAGTGTAAATGCTATTTAGAGCCATGGAGGTGTACCCAATGTATAATGTAATCGTCGTTGTCATGGACAGCCTCAGGCAGGACCACGTGGGGGCTTACGGCAACACCTGGATCCAAACACCTAACATCGATTCCCTAGCTAAACGTTCAGTAGTTTTCACAAATGCCTACCCGGAAGCACTTCCCACAATTCCCGTTCGCACGGCGCTTTTTACCGGCCAGTATACTCTGCCTTTTCGCCCGTGGCGACCTCTTAATAACGAAGACATCACAGCAGCACAGATTTTCCGCTATCATGGTTATACCACCGCCCTGATCACTGATACATATCACCTCTTTAAGCCCGGCATGAATTTACACAAGGGTTTCCATATATTCCGTTGGATACGTGGTCAGGAGGCCGATGCCTATGAATCATCCCCTCACAACAAAGATATAAACGATTATATTAAGCCCGCTATGCACGGCGATCCCGTAGAAGAAATGCTCCACCAGTATTTTAGAAATACGATGAACCGCAAGTCTGAGGAGGATTATTTCGCTGCACAGGTGTTTCGCGAGGCAACTCAGTGGCTCGAAAAAAATGCAGATCATGGGCCATTTTTCCTTTGGGTCGACTCTTTTGATCCACATGAGCCGTGGGATCCGCCCGCTCCTTACGACAAGCTATATACATCACAAGATTATAAAGGGCCCCGCCTGATCCATCCTAAATATGGAAAGACCAATTGGATGACGGAGGAAGAGCTGCGCTACGTTCGAGGACTCTACGCAGGAGAAGTCACCTTCGTAGACAAATGGTTTGGCATATTCCTCGACAAACTCGATGAACTCGGATTATATGAAAACTCTATTATAGTGCTCCTTTCAGATCATGGTCACCCGCACGGTGATCACGGCTCAATAATGAAGACCCCGGATAATCTTTACGGTGAATTGCTGAAACTTGTTCTTATGATCTACCATCCAACGGGTGAATACGCAGGTCGATATGTCGATGCACTCGTAGAGACCCCGGATATCCTCCCTACCCTCCTACATCTTACGGGGCTAGAACATGAGGCTATTGCCATGCATGGGAAGAACATATACCAATTGGTCACGGACAGACAAAAGACGCTCCACGATTATGTAATCACCGGATACAATGAGGCGCCCGACCGTTGCGTTAGAACAAAGGAATGGAGCTATATTTATAGAGCCGGAAATGGGCCCGACGAGCTGTTCAACCTGATAGAAGATCCGCGCGAAAAGATCAATTTAATAGAAGACCGCCCTGATATAGCCCGGGAATTGCAGGCAAAGCTTGGCCGTTATGTCGAATATCAACCCATTATAAGGGAATCAATCGTAAAGGGATCTATCCAGCTGAAGTACGAAGTAGCTGATACTGCCGCGGAAAACCGCTAGCGTATCTAGCGTATATTGACTCTATAATCAATTAAATATTAAACGATTAAACGCACGCGAATATACGGTTCTGCTCCTGGCTCCTGTCATCGACACGACATAATCACGACATAATTGAGGAGGTGGTCCCAGACTCCTGATGTAATATTTAAGCCCTCACGAATTCTAAACGTTCGGGGATTATGAAAAGACTTGACGAAGGAGGTAGACTATCTTGAGGCGTTGGCATGTGACAAGTATGACGATTGCCCTGGTGCTCCTGCTGGTGGTCGGCACTCACTCGTTGGTCCAAGCCAAAGTCAACCTGGTTTTTCGTCAAAGCGACAGCCCTGGAGAGGTCAAGGGCCTAAAAAAGGCCATCGACGAATTCAATCAGCTTCACCCGGACATTCAGGTCAGGTTTGAGACAGTGCCGTGGTCCGATTCTCGGGATCAATTCATACGAGAATCTGTGGCAGGCTCAGGACCCGATGTATTGCAGCTAGCATTCGTATGGACGCGAGATCTAGCCAAAGCAGGTAGCCTTCTCAAGCTCAATTCCCTCATTAAAAATGATCCTCTCCCTAACGGTATCGATGACTTCGTCGGGCTGGAGATGGGACAACTCGATGATGGTATTTACGGCATTCCATGGACAGTCGACACATTTGCAATGGTTTACCGTGCCGATATTCTACAAAAAGCAGGAATTAAGACATTCCCTGATACGTGGAAGGATTTTCAACAAACCGTCATCAAGTTAGCAGAGAGTCGTGGTCAGCCCGGGTTTGGTTTTCCGGCCGGAAGCGCTTCGGGCGGCGGAATGTGGTTCCTGGCGAATTACTTCCTGTGGAGCAACGGTTATGACTTCGTCAAACGGGATACTAGCTCTGGCGTTTACAAGCTCGGCGTTGACGTTGAAAACGTAGCAGACGCTATCCGTTACTTCAAGACGTTCTTTGACAAAGGCGCATCGCCTCGTTCTTTAATCGGGGTTGATTCCTGGGCTGACCCCACGTTGTTACATGGCATTCAGTCGGGCACCTACCCCATTATATTTATCCCTCCAGCTACCTTGAGAGCCATCCTTGCGTCGAATCCAGAACTACCCTTGCGTTCCGGTTTGGTTCCGCGAGGGAAAGTCCGCCGGATCTCCCACATGGGTGGTCGTGCGTTAGGTATTTCAGTCAACACCAAGCATCCCAAAGAGGCCTGGGAGCTCGTTAAATTCCTGACATCAAAGAACGTTTTCGAAAAGTACTATACCGAGCAATTTCCCGCACAACGCGCTCTGCTTCAGCAAATAAATTTCGATCCGGCCTTCCGAGGCTACGCAGAATTACTCCAGTATGCACGCTCCTTCAATGATTATATTGTATCTCCGGCACCAGTAGGCGCAATGTGGGATGCCACCAACCGGGAATTTGCTGCAGCGTTCTCAGGACAAAAAGATCCGGAAAGGGCTGCGCGTGATCTTCTGGAAAGCATCCAGAAACTATTAAAATAGGATGTTCCGGTTCCAGGGCTAGTAATGTGTTCCTTGACGCCCGTGTCACAATACATCGAATCAAATGATACTTTAATGTTAAGTCGATAATATTAAGTCGATAAAATATTAGGGGAGCAGTGGTGCTGGCATGAAGAGGCAGACTCGTGTAGAGAATAGGTGGGGGATCCCACCAGGGGCTACGAATTTTGCGAGGCACATGAAACGAATAAGCCCTTATGCTTTCCTCATGCCAGCACTATCTATTCTTCTGCTTTTCTTCTTTTTCCCATCCATATACAATTTTAAACTTAGCTTTACTGACATCAGTCTTCTCGATATTCGCCGAGGAGGAAGATTTATCGGTTTGGAGAATTACTGGCAGGTCTTAAAAGACCCAAATATCCATTTAGCATTTAAAAACACCCTCCTCTGGTTGACTGGAGCGACTGTTTTAATACGAATATTGATCGGAATTCCGTTAGCACTATTATTAAATAGTGCTGCCCTAAAAAGGTGGCAAGTCGCCGGAATAGCCAGAGCATTGGTGCTTATCCCTTGGGCTACACCTCCTATCGTTGCAGTCGCTGCCTGGAAATGGCTGCTCGATCAACAATACGGCATCCTGAACCTCATTCTCAAACATATCGGTATTCTCGATTCAGGCATTGCTTTCTTTTCGGATACGTCTACTGTATGGGCATGTATTATTGCTATCGTTGTCTGGAACCAAGTACCCTTCGTAGTTATAACCCTCTTAGCTGCCTTGCAGTCCATTCCAGAGGAACTATACGAGGCAGCCAGGGTAGACGGCGCTGGCCCGATCACAATCTACTGGTATATTACCCAGCCCCTTTTATATCCTGCATTAGCAATCATTACGTTGCTCAATGTCATTTGGACTTTTAACAACTTCGTTTATGTCTGGTTGAGCACTCGAGGCGGGCCCGGCAATTTCACTAATGTTCTCGGAACCTCCGTATATCTCGAGGCATTTACCTCTTACCACCTTGGGTATAGTGCGACCATCGGCATCTGCATGACTCTTATTTTGCTGATCATGGCTGTTATCTATTTTCGCACTACTTTCACAAGGAGCGTGATGAGTCGATGAACATAGGGCGAAGAGTAACAGTATATCGTTCAAGTAACACATGGCTTACGCGCAAGAAAAACATTCTTGATGGCTTGATCGTAATTACAACATTCACGCTTCTCGCTATCATGCTCTTTCCTTTCCTTTGGATATTTGTTACATCTCTCAAACCCGAGCGGGAACTCTTCTCGGCCTCTTTAGCCCTAAACGTCAAAAGCATAACCCTCGTAAATTATATGGGACTTTGGGAAGCCGGTTTCGCGCGCTTCTTCATGAATAGTTTGTTTGTCTGCACTGTCGCCGTGATTATCTCAACATTTTTAGCTGTGCTTGCCGCCTATGCTTTTTCCAGAATGCATTTTCGGGGTAAACAAAGCCTGCTAACGACGATAGCGGCAAGCCAGATGTTCCCGTGGGTAGTCCTTATAACACCCATCTATGTCCTCTTCTGGAAGCTAAGGTTCATAAACACTTATCGCGGCCTGATTCTTTCGTATATCGCCATTACCTTGCCTTACTCTATCTATCTGCTTTTAGGGTATTTTAACGCGATCTCAAAGGAGCTTGACGATGCCGCAAGTATCGACGGTTGCTCGACACTAGGAACCATATTCCGCGTAATCTTACCAGTATCCACCCCAGGCTTAGTAGCTACTGCCACCTATTCCTTTGTTCAAGCCTGGAATGAGTTCCTATTTGCCCTGACCTTTATGACTCGTACCGAGCTAAAAACGCTCCCGGTGGGATTAGCTAGCTTCTTTGGAGAGTACACGACGGAATGGGGAAAAGCCATGGCCGCCTCTGCCATCACCACCATTCCCACTGTTCTTTTCTTTCTACTAATTCAGCGGCACCTCATATCGGGGCTTACGGCTGGGTCGCTCAAAAGCTGAGGCCTTGAGGGTTTCAACGTATCCTACGCACCTTGAAGCAAAAAGCATGGTAAATTCGAAGGAATTTTGCTTTGTGTGTAGAATATAATTTATGAAATATTTCAAAACACAATCCCGTTGATTCCATTAGATACTTTTACATACTTAATGATAAAGCGTTTTAGGTTATTTAAACTGGGCCAGATATCTGTATAAGGATATTGTGTTTGGGCAGCCGGTTGGATGAAGGTCTTCGTTAACCGCTAAGTCAGCGAACTACTAGAGAAGGCGGAAAATAAGGCTGTAGGGAAAAGAGGTGAGCCAGAGAGTTCAAATCAAAATGTAGCTCTGAGATTGATTTCTAAAACCATAATACTTACGAGGTGAGACAATTGTTGATTATTAACAAAACAACCAGGCGACTCTTTCTAGTCCTGCTCTTGTTGGAGTTCGGCATTGCGTTGCTGGTCAGTACTTTTGTCTTTGCAAAAAGCGAGGAACCAATTAATGTCGCTATTCACGAATCTCCGTGGTTGCCTGCATATAAGCAACTAGTGGCGGCTTACGAAGCAGAGACAGGTGGAAAGATCAAGCTTTTAACCTTTACCCACTCAACGTTGTATGATAAGGAGATAGCCGCTGTAACCCAGAAGAGTGACATCTTTGATATCATGCACTTAGATGACTCCTGGATTCCCTTCATGATGGGAGGACACTATGTGACTCCGTTAAAGGAGATCGATGCCTCTTTCGAACTTGATAGAGAGGTCATTGAATACAAGTACTCAACGCGGTTTTCACATGAGAAAAATTATACGACAGCAGATGGAATTCTCTATGGCATTCCCGTTACTGGTAATATGCAGCTTTTCTTCTACCTCGGAGAGAAATTCAAAGAAGCGGGGTTAACCACTCCTCCAGGGACCTGGGATGATGTAATTAATGCAGCGAAAAAGCTATATAAGCCGCCATCTATGTATGGGTATGCTACAATTACCGTTGCCAGGATCCAAGCTGTCTACTTCTGGATGCCAGTTTTGCGGGCCTTTGGTGGCGATATCTTCGCTAACCCGCCGAGCGATTGGACGGTGACCATTAACAGCGATGGAGCTCGAGAATCGCTGGAGTTTATAATCAACATGAAGAAGTATTCGCCACCCGGCATCGGCAATACGGGCCAACAGGACGCTCTGACCTATATGGCCAATGGACAATTAGCCCAATCCATCAATGTTACCGCCACCTACCCATTTGTTGATAAACCCGATTTCGCAGCCCAGCCCTATAAAGTCGACTTTGCGCCTATCCCGAGAGGTAAAAGTGGGAAGAGTTCGACCACATTAGGCAACTGGCTAGCAGTTATCCCTGTGACATCGAAACATAAAAAAGAAGCTCTCGAGTTTCTGAAATGGATTACTAGCAAAAAAGCCCAGATAATGTATGGAGAGGCTGGCGGTGTGCCAGTGCGCTGGGATGCTATAGCCGAATTGGCATCGAGACCAGAGCGCAAATACCGGTTTTTCCGTGCCCTCCTCCAAACCATTCCGTATGTCCAGGAGCGACCACGAATTCCAGAGTGGCCAAAGGTTGAGGATGCTATCGGTATTAACTTCCAAGATGCCGTGATCGAAAAGATCGGCGTGAAAGACGCGTTACGCAACATGGCCACCAAAATCTACTCGATCATGAAGGATGCCGGGTACCCCACAAAGATCGCTGAGAAGTAATCTAACTTCAGGCCTACCGCACCGGGAATAAATAATACGGGCGGTAGGCCTTCTATGAATTAGGTAAGGGAGAGGGAGCGGATGGCACCTACGTTTACGGAAAAGCAGTTGAAATACATTATGCTAATTCCACTAACTTTGCTCTTGATCAGCATGATTTTATACCCCCTTATCCAACTCGTGCTCGTCAGCATCGATTCCGGAAACATCGTCAAGCATCTGGGTCGCCTCGCTAAAGATGCAGAGTTTTGGGGTTCCGTAAAAACCACTCTGATTTTTGTAGTGTTCAGTGTCGCGCTCGAGTTTTTACTAGGCTTTGTAATGGCACTTCTAGTGTCCGATTTAGAGAGCACCTCGATTAGGGCGATCCTCCTCTTGCCGATGCTGGTCGCACCGGCCGCAGCAGGGTTGATCTGGCGCATTATGTTCCAGCCAATGTTTGGGATCATTAATCTCATACTGCAAGCGCTACACCTACCGCCCCAAGGCTGGCTCGCCGATCCCAAGCTGGCTCTGCCTTCGGTCATCCTCGTAGACGTATGGCAATGGACTGCTTTTGTCTATCTAATTTTGCTCGCCGGCCTGAAATCTATCCCCAAAGATCCCTACGAGGCAGCCCGCATTGACGGAGCCAGCAGTTGGCAGATGTTGCGGCATGTCACTTTGCCTCTCCTAAAACCAACTATCTACGTTGCGCTATTGTTCCGATCAATGGATGCATTTAAAGCGCTAGACAAATTCATCACTTTGACAGATGGAGGACCAGGTCAGGCAACCGAAGTTTTGGCGCTTCATATTTACAAGGTCTCATTTCGATTCTTGGAAATGGGCTACGGAGCCCTACTGGCCATTGTCGCGGTTATCTTTGTAATTATCTTCAACGAATCGTTTACCAGAGCGTTTAACCTGAGAGCAACCAGGTGAACATGCAAGGGGAGTGGAGTAATCCATGAAGACTCGTATGAGACTTATCTTGATAATCGTTATTTTGTTTACGATCTTCCCGTTTTTTTGGATCGTCATTACTTCTTTCAAACTGACGAAGGATATCATGACGAATGAGATTTTCTCTAAACCAACGCTGAAGAACTATTTAGTCATTTTCGCACCCAGATCTCCGTTTCCCCGGTATCTGTTAAATAGTTTCGTGACCGCAGTGGTTTCCACGCTATTAAGCATCTTTACCGGTGTGCTTGCCTCCTATAGCCTTTCTCGGTTCAGGTACGCAATTCGGGTTGATACATATATTCTAGCATTTCTGTTATTCACTCGTATGATCTTTCCCGTTGCTCTCGCCATCCCATTTTATGCTCTGATGCAGATGCTGGGCCTTTATGACACCGTCTTGGCTTTGATATTAGTAAATACGGCCGTCAACGTTCCCTTCGCTATCTGGATGCTGAAAGCATTCTTCGATGAATTCCCCGAGAATATCGAGGACGCCGCCAAAGTGGATGGCTGCTCGACGTTGGGAGTCCTCGTGAAAATTGCTCTTCCACTTATCAAGCCAGGAATCGCAGCCGCTGCTATCTTTGTTTTCATGCTTAGCTGGAACGATTATCTTTTCGCAGCGACATTGACTACTTCGCCCCGAGCTATGACACTACCTATAGGCCTTGCCAATTTTATTCAGGAGAATATTGTCCAATGGGGCCCTATGAGTGCAGGTGCCGCTTTATTTACCGTACCTATATTTCTGTTTGCCTCCTTAGTACAGGAGCACTTGATCAAGGGATTCTCTCTGGGTTCTTTCAAAGGATAGAGATATTGCCTTCTACTAATCAAGACTGGGCATTGATAGGTTAATTAAAAATACTAAATAGCAGCTCTATTAAGGGGGAACTATTCGAAATGTACAACAAATATGGTAGAGCAGAATTTACGCCATCTAGTCTTGTAGTAGGTACCAAAGCAACTATATCATTAATTTATACGGTCGGTAAGTCAACCATCTGCCCAGGGGGAGGCATCAAGTGCGGATTTCTTCACAGAGAAAATTTTCCCCTATTACAAATCGATGACCCAACTGCGGGTAATTATATCTTCGCAATATGCTCCCGCCCGGAGACACAAGCTCTAGTCGTGAAAAATCGCCTTCGTAACGATTTTGAATACACCGAATTTACAGTGATTACATTTGGCGCTTCTTTATCTGAGGGAGACACTATCACCGTAATCTTTAAGGAATTCGATGTTCCCTTGATTACCCATAACAACAGGGTGCTGTTTTGGGTCGATGTAGACGGCTCCCGTAATTACAATAAACTCGGCAACCCACCGATCCTTAAATGGGTGGCAGATAAACCCAATAATTTGGTTGCTTATCTACCATCTGAGGCTCTGGTCAATGATCGGTTTTACCTTCATGTCAAGGTTATGGATCAGTTTGGCAATCCCGCAACATCTTACCGAGGTACCATAAAGTTCTCTTGTGATCAATCGGGCCTTAATTTACCCGAACCATATACCTTTACCGCAGCCGATGGGGGAGTCCACCACTTTGCGTCGTCTTTATATGCACAACAACCTGGATGGTACCGCATAACTATAATTGATGAAGAAAACAATCTACGGTGCCACAGTAACTTTATCCGTGTGGGAGCAAGCAATCCGGAATTCAACCGTTACTGGGGGGTTATCCACGGACAGACATTGATGAGTGACGGACTTGCTACACCTGATTTGTACTATCATTGGGGACGCGATGTCGAAAAACTAGATGTTTGTTCAGCTACGGACCACGACACGCACGCAACGCATCGAGAAATTGGGGGGGGCGGCGAGTATATTACTACGCCGTTCTGGCAAAAGCCGGACGATCCCTGGGCCATCCTACGCTACGAGGCAGATCGGTTTTACGAACCTGGGAAATTCGTAACCCTGCTCGGCTATGAGTGGACATCCGGGCACTGTTTCACCCCGGAAGGAATGGGTTTTGGGCATAAAAACATATACTACCTTAACGACGATGGCCCAATGTACTCGCATATTGACCCTGAATCAAACACTCCTGCCAAACTCTATAACTTATTAAGATACAAGGACGCAATTGTCGTGCCACATCATACATCTCGTCCCGTGAATCCAGAAGGGACTGGTCACCCTAATCCGTTGCTCAACCGTCCAGTCTCTGGTAATGACTGGCGGTATCATGATCCTGAAAAAGAAAGGCTCGTCGAAATTTATTCGCACTGGGGAAACAGTGAACTCCATGGTGGTCCGCGCCCGGTCATCGATTCCCAACCCGGAGGATATGTCCAAGAGGCCTTGGTTCGCGGCTATAAACTCGGTTTTATCGCCGGAAGCGACACTCATAAAAGTCGGCCGGGAGGCTATGTTGCATCAGATATGCGATATCCCCAGGGGGGGTTAACCTGTTTTCTAGCCAGAAACCTGACCCGCGAGGGGATTTTCGATTCCATGTATGCGCGACGGTGCTACGCAACCACTATAGCACGAATTTATCTCGATGTACGCGTGAACAATTTGCTGATGGGCGAGGAGACCAGAATACAAGAATCTGATTGCAAAGAGCGGTGCGTGCAGGTTACTGTCGCCGGCACAGACGACATTGACAAGATTGAAATCATCCGCAACAATCGCAATGTCTACATGTATCAGGGTGATGGCCCCCTGGCCGAGTTTACCTGGACTGACACAGACGACCTCAAAGGGATACTGTTTCAGTCTCTAGTAGATGACACTCAGTTGGTATTCTACTATGTACGAGTCACTCAAAGAGACGGAGAGATGGCCTGGTCGTCGCCCGTGTGGTTCCAAATCAAGTAAGCTTGCCTTGATGCCTTATCGGTTATATGTGTAATCCTACAGTGTAATCCTCTATCTTGAGCAGACCCCCTAAGCAGGAATTTCGGTGAAAAAGGGAAATATACATTAAGGGGTCTCTAAGGGGTCTCTTGTGCCATAGTTTCTGGAAGGTTGGGCGGTATTAGATGGATATGTCTACAGAAAATTTCATCCCCAAGTATCAACGATTAAAAAACTATATCAAAGGTCTAATCTCCAATGGTGAGATTAAACCCGGGGAAAAGATCCCCTCGCAGCGGGAACTGGTCGAGATGTTCCAGATCGGTCGGCTCACAGTTAGACAGGCGATTAGAGACTTGATTTACGAAGGATACCTTTCCAGCGAGCAAGGAGCGGGTACATTTGTAACTACACGAAAACCCGCGCAGGGTGGGCGCGCCTCAAAGCGTGTGGCCCTGTTATTCCCGGAGGACTCAGGCCAGTATCCCAATCCTCACTTCACAACTATTATTTCCGGCGCAAGTGCGGTCGCCAAAAAAGAGGAACTGGCAACCTTCTTTTTAAGCTTAAAAGAAGGAGAAAGTCTCGAAGATTCGGGATTACTTCGAACCCTGGACTCCCAAAGAGTGAATGGGGTTATTACCATCGGAGTTATCGATACCGGGGTTACAGACATTCTGCTTGAGAAAAACATCCCTTTTGTTGCCACTCTTAACCGTCCACAGCGAAGAGGGGCTTACTACGTTGGTACGGATAATATATATGGCATTCATCTAGCCGTTTCACACTTGTATAAGTTAGGGCATCGTCGGATTGGGATGATCGCGGCAGGCCGAGAGCCAAAATGGTCATATCTCGCTGAGCGTCTGGCCGGATATCGTAAGGTGATGAGAGAGTTAAATCTTGAAATACCAGAGGAATACGTTATCGATACATGGGAAGAGAGAGAGCTACTTAAGTACTTCTCGTGCGCTGATCGCCCCACCGCAGTTGTTGGAGGTACTGACCTGGCTGCTCTGCAAGCGCTACGAGTGTTAAACCAACTAGGTATCATCAACGAAGTCGCTGTAATTGGATATGGAGGTATTGAGCTGGGGGCTTACGCTCACCCACCTCTCACGACAATAGAAGAGCAATTTCGGAAGGTCGGCTCAATTGCCATGCAACAACTTGTGGCCTTGATGAATGGACAAACTTTAGTGAAGTCGACTGTCCTGATCAAGCCAAAGCTTCTAATCCGAGAATCATGTGGGTCGCCATTAAAATAAGAGTTGGGGATTTAAGGGAGTGGTCCAGGTGGGCGAAAGGAATAGGTGGAGTGCCGCCCGCCCTTATTGGGGGGATCTTCACAGCCATTGTAATATAAGTTATGGACATGGAACTCTTCAATATGCGTTAAGCATGGCCCGGGAACATTTAGACTTTTGCTCCGTTACTGGGCATGCGAGTTGGCCGGACATGCCGACGGACCGCAAAGAATATAGCCAGATCATCGACTATCATAGCAAGGGGTTTGCTAAGCTGAGATCCGACTGGCCCCGAATTGTTGAGGAGGTAAATCGCCATAATCGTGATGGCGAGTTTATCACCTTCTCAAGTTATGAGTGGCATTCTTTGGAATATGGTGACCACAACCTGTACTTTCCCGGAGAGGATGCCCCTCTTTTAGAAGCCTCTGATATAAACGGCTTGCATGCTATCTGCGAAGAATTTAACGCCTTTGTCATCCCGCATCATATTGGTTATCCCAAAGGCCTCAGGGGCGTGAATTGGGACGTCTTTTCTGAAACCCACAGCCCATTTGTGGAAATCTTCTCCATGCACGGGTGTGCAGAAAGTGATAGCGGTCCCTACCCTTACCTGCACGACATGGGGCCGAGGACAACGCAAAGCACGGCGGTTGGTGGTCTAAATGCTGGCCACAAATTCGGGTTCATCGGTTCAACCGATAACCATGCAGGGTACCCTGGTCATTACGGCGGAGGACGCGCGGCAGTCTATGCCGATGAGTTGACGAGGGAGAGTTTGTGGGAAGCTTTCCAAAAGCGCCGTGTATATGCCGTGACCGGCGATCGTATCCTTGTAAAACTTTGGGTGAACGATGGATTTATGGGGGAAGTCTTCGCCGACTCCACGTCTCCCAGGGAAATCGAAGTGGACATTCTTGCAAGTGATCGGATCGACTATGTCGAAGTGGTCAAAAACGGAAAACGGTTACAGAGAGGAGCTGACGTAGAGGCGCGGCGCCTCAGTCCGGATGCGTCGGGAGTCGTGCGGGCAAAACTCCGCATCGAATGGGGCTGGGGGGATAAACACCGTCCCATTCAGTGGCGGGGCGATTTCCAATTGGCCGATGGGCGGATCATTGATGTGGAACCTTGTTTTCGAGGGGCTTCATCCTTGTCACCCGAGGAACTTGAGCGGTTGGGAGACGACCTGCCATGGAACCGGATCGCCTCCAGGGAGGAGCGGGGGGTGATATGGGAGTCTATCACCCTGGGCAACCCATCTCTTCTGGACCCGAGCACTAATGCTCTCGTCTTCGAAATAGAAGCGCCCTTGAATACCCCTGTAGAGCTTCGGATCAATGGTAAAACACTTTCCACCTCTGTGCGGAAGCTGTTGGAGGGTTCTGTCGTTTCCCCGATGAGGGGCTGGCTTTCGGAATCGGTTTGCATTCATAGGGCTGTCTTACAAGAGGAGTACTGCTTTCATTGGGTTTTTCAAGATATTCCGGAGGCCGTAACGGATTACTACTACATCCGGGTTGCCCAAAAGAATGGCAACTGGGCTTGGAGTTCCCCGATTTGGGTTTCAAGATAGAGGGATAAATAGCATGGTACAGGCAGATTTGCCATTTTCTTGATCAATAATAGATCCCATGCTCCTCCAAAAGAGACATGGCCAGCAAATAATTGTCGTAACTGACAGATGGGGGGACGGAGTTGTCTGAGTGATAGATATAACCCCCGCCTTCTTTCCCTGCGGTGATTTTTGATAACATCTCAGTTCTAACGTCTTCCTTGGTTCCGCCCAAGGCTCTGACGTCTATGTTACCAAACAGCACTAACCTACCGTTGTAAATCTTCTTAAGTTCGCGCAGATCCATTCCGGCCTTGGCTTCCAAAGGATGGAGGCCTCGAAAGCCGGCTTTAATGTAAAGTGGTATGAGAGAACGGCAGTCTCCATCTGTATGCAAGATCACCGGAATGCCCAGATCGCGACATGCATTACAGATCATCCGATCAAAGGGTAAAAGCAATTCTTCATAAAACTGTGGCGAAAAGAGCGGCCCGTTGCGGTAGCACATATCGCCACCCAAGACCAAGGCATCCACTGGATAACCTGAGGAAAACAGATCCTGAACCATTGCAATGGTGAGATCGGCCGAGGTCTGAAACATATCTCGCACGAGGCCCGGATCATTTACCATATCCATCAGAGTATTCTCAACACCATGGAAATGCCACGTATGAACATAGGGTTCATTGGTGCGGGCATAGATAAAGAGCCCATGTTTTCGCCAGCGATGATAAGTCTCGGGATCCACCTTGAGTCGATTGCGTGAATATGCAAGGCGAGATTTATATTCATTCCAGTCTTCCCTTGTTTTCACAAGCACGTCGATCATCTGCGGTGGGCCAGATGCCTCCTTGAAGTGCTTGACGGTCATTCCATCTGCATTTCTTTTTACAATATAGTTATCGGTTTCGTCGAGAAGCTCTTCGGGCAACTGTAAGGTATTATCTAATCCTATCTGGCGCATATCGTGACCAAAATAATCGGACAACCACGAGTTTATCGGGGACTCCTCGTCGAAGTAAGCAGGCAGGTCGACCCCTAATGCCCCCAGATTTCGGGGTAGTCCTTCCTCAGTCCAGCGCTGAATCGTTTCCGGCCAGTAAAGGTCCTGTTTTGGTATACGGTCAGGGATCTCGAAATTCAGCACGGCGGCGACGCGATCTTTTGAAGTCCAAGCCACACACATCACCCTTTCAACCCGCTAAAGGTCAAACCCTTTATAAATTGCTTTTGCAGGAACAAAAACAACGTAACAATCGGGGCTGTGGAAACGACCATTCCTGCCATCAATAAATTATACTGTGTCCCGTACATATCCTGGAACGCAGAGAGCCCCACTGGCAAGGTAAATAGCTCTTTCGAACTCGTGGAAATCATCGGCCACAAAAATGCGTTCCAGGTCCAAACGAAGATAAAGATGGCGAGAGCGGCCATGGGCGGTTTGATTATCGGTAGGATCATTTTCCAGTAGATGGTCCATTCACTCGCGCCGTCGATCCTGGCACTATCCATAAGGTCCTGGGGGACATCCATGATCATCTGACGCATCAGAAATACACCCATCGGATTTATAATATTTGGTAGGATTAGGGCTCCGTAGGTATTCACTAACCCTAGGACTTTGACTACCAGAAAAAGCGGAAGAAAAATCATCTGTACGGGTATCATCATGGTGCCCAACACCAAGACAAAGATGATATCTTTGCCCGGATAATTGTATTTGGCCAAACTGAGCCCAGCTAGCGTGCAGAAGAACAGGTTACCGACCATGACTGTTGTCGAAACCAATATACTGTTGAAGAAGTACCGGGCTAAAGGGATAACAGTAAAGACATCTACGAAATTCATCCAGCGAATATTTTCAGGTATCCATCGGATCGGGTAAGTGAAGACCTCCTCCGGCGGCTTTAAGGATGTGGATACCATCCACACCAAGGGGAGTAGCATAATAAGCGCACCGGTCGTGATCACCAAATATAACAGGAAGCGTCTCATAAGTCTAGTAGTTAAAGCCATTTATGATGCCTCCAACTAATTCTCATCGCGAGTAGTAAGTTTCGGTTTTGAAGAATTTTAAATAAAGCAAACTAAGGCACATGATAACGATGAGAAGAATAATCGCGAGAGCCGACGCATAGCCCATATCCTGTAAATAGAATGCCGTCCGATAAATGTAATAAACGGCCACCAGTGTCGAGTTGGCTGGCCCTCCTCTAGTCATCACATAGACCTGGGCGAATACCTGTAATGTTTCGATAGTCGACATCACGATCGCAAACAGCAAAGTTGGTCGCAATAGCGGCAAAGTAATATTCCAGAAGGTTTTCACTGGAGACGCGCCATCGATAACGGCTGCTTCATAGAGATTGGGGTCGATAGCTTGTAGAGCCGCCAAAAATATCACCATATAAAACCCAATAGCTTGCCAGATACCTATTACCATAATGCCAGGCAGGGCTCGCTGGGTTGAGGTAAGTATAGGTATTGGGGTTATATGCAGTAAGTCGGCTATGTATGAGACCAAACCAAAAGAAGGGTTATACATCGTTTTCCAAATAATAGATATAACAACCCATGAGATCACTGTAGGCAGAAAGTAGGCGGCCCGGTACCAGTTTCTGAAGGATAGAGTCTGATCGAATAATACCGCTAAAACAATCGATATAGTGAGTGTACAAGTCACCACCACTATTGAATATGTGAGACTACGCTGCAAAGAAGCCAGGAAAACCTTATCTGTCACAGCTCTAATGTAATTTGCTCCGCCAATGAATCTCATCTTCTCCACCAGGTTCCAATCGGAGAAGCTTGCGATCAGGGAATAGATGATGGGGCCAATCCGGAAGACGAGAAAGTAGATGATGGTCGGCAGAATGATTAGCATACCGAATTTAGAATATCGGTTGGGTAATTCCCAAAAGAGTAGACGAGGTTTTCTGGTTTGATCTGTACCAAGAAATGTATCTCTGGCTGCCATTTTGCACCACATCCCTGGAATTTGTGTTGACATTCCGAACGCCGGGGTAGGGCACGGCGGGCACACCCTAGCACACCCTACCCCGAGCCCCCCAAAGTAATCATTCACCTATCTGGAACTCACTTAGAACCGACTTAGGAAATTGCCATCCTAATTATTGGGAGCGTGGCAGTTTCGCAACTAGCTCCTTGTAGGCATCCTCAGGGGTCATGCCCCCCATGCTGATATCTTGCATGACTTTGGAGACTGCGACGGAAACCGCTGCGTAACTGGAGAACCTATCCAAATAGCGCGACTTCCCCAATACCGCAATCCAGGGCCTGACTTCTGGATGAGCCTGAATCCACGGCGACTCTTCCCAACCTTTCAATCCAGCTACAATTCCCCCCAATTTCAATCTCTTTTCCACTATATCAGGGCGGCTCAGAAAAGCAATGAATTTCGATGCCTCCAGTTTGTGTTTTGAAGCCGCGTTTAGGCCGTAGGACCAGGACCACCGTATTGTGCTCTGGTGCGGCCCGGTAATCCAATCAGTCGCGACCCAGTTCTTTACGATCTTATGGTTATTGATCAGTGGGGTAACCCACATACCTGCAGTGTAAGTTGATGCAAACCCTCGGGTAAATACATCTGGACTTATCGAGCCAAAGGTGGCTGCGAAATCGGGATTGGCGAATTTAGCAGTGTGTATCGAGTCATAGTAGTATTTGAGAGCCTTTATTGTCTTTTCTTTGTCCAAAGCCAGGGTTCCGTCGGGATTGTATAAGGTGGTCCCTTCATTGCGCAAAAGAACAGTGAATTGTTGTGTATCCCAGAGCTCGTGGTCGTACTTCCACTCGAATCCGGACCTTATCCAGCGACCATTCTGTACTTTCGTCATCTTCTGCATCGCCGTGACCCAGTCCACCGCATTTGCAGGAGGTTTAGCAAAACCAGCCTCCTTCAGGTGGTCGAGGTTCACCACTAATAGGAGGTTGCACGCATCTTCTGGGACTGCATACAACCCCTCTTTCCTGAGAAACGGGTCAAGCACACCCGGAACAAATCGGTCGACCACTTCTTTAACGGTTTTAGCCCCGAAAGCGCGGATGTCCAAGGGTGCTACTACGCCATCGCGAATGTACTCGTTAATAGTCCAGTCGCCGACCCGGAAAACATCTGGGCCTGACCCTCCCGCAATAGCGGTTAGGACCAGCTCGTTATATTGTGCGCCCGGTTTCTGATAATATTCGACGTGTATATCAGGGTTTTCTTTTTCAAACTGTTTAATAAGTTCCTCATACATGCTCACCAAAAGGGGGTAATTGTGCCCCCACCAAGTGATGGTTACCTTTTCCGCGGCCAAAATCAACCCAGAACCTAGTCCGACCGCTAGCAAGCAAACCAGCATCAACGCGACAAATGTCCTCCTCAACACTATTGACACCTCCCTTTGATGTTGACTGCGCGACTTTACTATCTTTTCTCACTCTTCTCCCACATTCCACTTGTTGCTTCTCTAGATATCTGGACGCAAGCCGGCCAAACATCACCCTCCTTGATGACGCGATTTTACCTCAATTCCATCTCTAATCCGAGGCGTTCAAGATCATACCGTTACTTCGCAACCATATTGTCGATTGACCATGAAAGGTCAAGGGTTGGTTGCCTAAAAATCTCTCTCAGCACAAGGGTGCTCGCTCCCACGATACCGGCATCATCTGGATGCATAGTCGCAGGGAGCACCCGGAGATTTTGTTTTAATACGTTCATTAATCTATCTTGCACGGCAGCCTGGACGTATTCGGCGAGCCACTCGCCCGCCAAGGCTAAGTCTCCACCCAATATAATAGTTTGTAGTTCGAAGAGGTCGACCATATTAGCAATTCCAACAGCTAAGTAATCCATAGAACGAAGAAGCTCCCAGCGACAGATAGGGTCGCCGTCGTTGGCGGCTAGAATAATCTGTTCACTTGTTGGCTCACCTGGGAGAGCCAAACGCGACGAACTGGAGGGATTATCCGGGGCCATCAGGGATTTGAACCTCCGTTCAAGAGCCCTCCCTGAAGCATAGAGTTCCAGACATCCCCTGTTGCCGCAATAACACCTATCTCCGTTCATATCTACGGTAGTATGACCCAACAAGGCAACGTTTCCGAACCTCCCTTGGTATAATTGGCCGTTCAAGAAAACACCTGCTCCTAGACCATGAACGAAACCGATGTAACCCACATTATCGTTATTGGATATCGGCGTCTTTTCTCCCAGCTCCCCTAAAGCCAATACATTGCACAAAGCCTCGATAAAAACCGGAACCCCGAAGTGCATCTGTAGGCGTGCCCTTATAGGGACGTTCTTCCAATGGGGAGCGCGAGGGCTTTCAAGATAAACACCGGTACGGTTATTCAAGAAACCCGAGAGCCCCAGGCCGATCCCATATACTTTGTCGCGTGGTATGCGGCCGTTTACGAGCAGGTTTTCAATCTGGGCTATTAGCTGTTGCATGATGGTATCAGCTGAATCGTCCCGCGACACATAGTAAGTGGCCCGGGCCACAACTTTTCTGCCGAGATCTGTTACGCCCAGACGCACCTTGGGGATCTCAAATTCAACCCCCACCACAAAATGCGACTTGCTGGCAAATTCATATAGCACAGGGGCGCGACCTCCTGTTGATGGGCCAAAACCTTGAGGAACTACAAGCTTTGCCCTTTCAAGCCCCCGCAAGTAATTGACCACAGTAGGCTTGCTCAGACCTGTCAAGCGCATGATATCATCCACTGCCAATGGTCCGTGAGTTCGAAGCGCCTCAAATACTGAAAACCTGCTGAGTTCCGCCAGAAACTTCTTCTTTTCTTTGACTTTCTTGTTGAAGACCATAGATATCAACATCCTTGATAATTTCAACAAAGTCGTTCCTAGCTGCTAGATAGGAGAGTACTTTCAAAAGAAGAGAACCCCCTGCGAAGGAATAGCGAACCCGAGATAATCAGCAGCCCGCGAGATTCTTTCGGTGTACCGCTTCCGCAAAACGTCGCAGTTTAAGTTCGAGAGCATCGGCCACCTCTGTCTCGCTAGAAATGAGATTGTGTTGCTCACCGCGGTCTTGCCGACGATTATAGAACTCGGGTTTCCATTGGGGATCCACGGGATGTAAGTAGGTCCAATCCCTGGTTCTGATGCCCCACTGTGCGTTATGGTGTGCTGTCACGGCAAAGTCACGAATGCTTTCAACCTCTCCACGCATGATGGGGAGAAGGCTTTTACCATCAAGATCTATCTCTCGCTTGCTTACAATAATATCCTGCGGGAAGGTGAGTTTTACAGGCGCCAGAAATGGCAACTCAAGATGTCGGTCAATTCTAAGAGCATCGAGAATCGTCGGCATAAGATCCGGTGGCTGAACAAACGCTGGGAACCGCTTCCCCGCCCCCCAGCCCTCTGGGTGACGTATGAGCCAGGGAATATGCGCAAGTTCCTCGTAATTCCAGGGGAGGGCCTTCCTGATGATACCGTGTTCTCCAAACGGCTCACCGTGATCGCTCGTGAACATGATCAAGCTGTTATCATATATTCCAAGCTCCCGAATCCGATCCAAGAGAATTCCAACCCATTTATCCACAAAGCTAACCTCTCCAGCATAAAGAGCCTTTGTGTGTTCCAGCTCGCGATGAGTCATATACCCTTCGATAGGCCCAGGGATTGGGTCGATTAGCTCCTGGCCCTTATATTCGGGGTCATACATCTCACGAAAAGGTGATGGCGGATCCCACGGCTCATGAGGGTCAAAGGAATCCACCCAGAGGAAGATTCTATCTTTCTGCTTCTTAGTTACATTTTCTAGCCACCGGATAGCCTCCTTGATGACCCTCGGAAGACACCAGTCTTCCTCCGTCTTATACCAGCTCCGATTCCGCATGTACTGCACAAAACGCTGCCTCCACATATCGTCCGTGGAGTCTCCTTTAAGCCGATGAAAGGTGTCGATATCAACCTTGATGGAATCATCCATGATCCAATGATCATATTCTTGACCCCTCACCCAGACCACCGTGTCGAACCCTCGGCCACAATTGTACACAGGCTTATGCATATGGTAGGTATCAGAGACCAGGCACGAAGTCATTCCCTGATCCCAAAGGACCTCGGCAAGGGTATAATCCCACGGCTCAAAGTGTTGCCAGCCGCGCAGGGTGAATAGATAAAGCCCGGTCCACCAGGATGTCCTGCACGGAAGCGTCGGAAGGTTTTCGCTATAAGCCTCCTCAAAAAGCGCAGATTCCCTTGCGAGTCGATCGATATTCGGCGTTTTTACCCTGCTTCCATAACAGCCTACATGGTCTGCCCGCAGGCTGTCGGCCACGATTACGATAACATTCATTCTTCAAGAACCTCCAGCTTCGCTTCTCTCCATTTTTCCCCATCTTTTAGTAACACTTCGCCATGCCCAACATGAAATTACGAAAAGAACGAATAAGGAATATAGACATCGGTATCTTCGGGTGGCTTACGCCAGCACTTATTATAAATAACTTTATTAAAGTTACTTCGATGAAGTTTTGCAAATTCCTGCTTATGTTGGGAACTTTTTTGACTGCTATTATTTATTTCGCCCCTTCCCTTACTCACTAAACGCGATATGCGTTGTAATTCGGCAGTCTGTGCTGATTTATCAGGTCAACAAGGGTGTCCACAGCCACCGGGAAAAACTCCCGATAAGCATCGCACAGGAAATCGACCTGGGCTGCGTCACCGTTTCCAAAACCCCGATTGCGAGGACAACCACCATGACATAGATCGAACCAGCGGCAATCTTTACATCTTGGCGGTCGACAAAATGCTGATGCCCGATTGTAAAATATCTTCGCAAGCGGACTATTAATCATTTCCTCCAGGGATTGTTCCATGATATTGCCTAATCTCCACTCATCTTCAACATAAAAGTCGCATGGGTATGCCCCACCATCGTAATCCACCACAACCTTGCCGTCGCACCGTCCCCTGAGGATGCAAAGATCTGGCCCAACTCCGAGAAGTGCCTGAACTAGATTATCAAAAAGCTGGATGCTGATCCGATGGCCTCCATACAGATCCTCGATCCATTGAGTGAAGATTACCTTCAGGAATTGAGCATAATCCTCAGGAGTCACGCTAAAGGCGGCCAGATCGCCTGTCCTTGGATTTCTCTCTATACATGGGATAAACTGTAAATAAGAAAAACCCTGGCTACGAAGGAAGTTGTATATACGCATCGGATGACGCGCTGTGTAATTATTGACAACCGCCAGGATATTGAAATCAGCTCCGCACCTCTTTAACAGGTTAATCCCCTGCATCACCCTGTTATAACTTCCGCGACCCGCGACATCCAATCGATAACGATCATGTTCCTCTTTGGGACCGTCTAAACTCACTCCGACAAGAAAGCGATTTTCCTTGAAAAAAGTCGCCCATTCCTCGGTGAGCAAGATCGCATTTGTCTGAATACAGTTGAAGACTTCCTGGCCCCTCCGGCGATACTTATCTTGGAGACGAAGAGCCTGTCTGAAAAAGTCCAGGCCCATTAAAAGTGGTTCTCCGCCTTGCCAGCCAAATATGCATTGCCTCTCGGAATACTCAAGGCATCTGCTAATTAAGTGTTCGAGCACTTCCGTGCTCATGCGATGTCTCTTCTCAGAAACGTTCTGCGCCTTCCCCAAATGGACGAAACAGTACTCACACCTTAAATTACAATCGCCTGACGCCGGTTTAATGAGAACAAATAATGAGAGCAAGCTCTTCACTCCAAATATTTCAAATTCACATCATCAACCCATATCAATGCTTCTAACCCAGATGCCAGCTACCTGATCCGATGCTGGAATCGGTACCGCCCTTCACCGCCGCTATTTTTCAATTACCCGCCCATCCGGCGTGATCCTTTTAAGCCCCTTATAACTTGCATACACCAAGGCCTTCAGTGTGGTCTGAATGCTAGCACTCGCCTTAATGAAAAGCGTATCGCCCTTTTCACTCGCCTCGGCAATTGTCCGGCTTGATGTTGACCACGGCTCCAATGCAATATTATAGGTCCGGCCATACCATGGATAGTCCAGATGTCCCTTATAAACCTGCCAAAAGACAATACATGGGAAGACCTCTTTATCCCAGACCAGCCCGAACCCGAGTCCGAGTTTGGTATTTGTTATGCCGTACCATCCCTCTTCCAGCTGAGTCAGCCGAACTATGTCTGCGCTTTTGCTTTCCGGCGGCGGAATCTTGCTCAGGTCTACCAGCCCACCATGCTCCCCCTGAGCAATAGGCCACTGGAAACTCTGTCCGTTCACCAAGCGATTGTTGGCCCCACCGAGGTTAGTTACTACACCCATTCGAGCCGGGAGGTCAACAACGCAAGCCTCGCTCAAGAATGGCTTGCCCAAGGCTGGGTGATGTCCCCAAAATAGCGGGAGGTCTACCTCCCCTTCATTGGTGACCATCTCCTTTATCTCCAGAACTGACGAGCCCGACTGGAGAGATAATTCCTTCTCCACATAGAAAGGCGTGCGGACGGTACGCACCCATAGCTTCAGGGTAATCCTTTCAGGCCTATCTTCAAGGATCGTGTAATTCCAAGCCAGCAAAGGGGTCTCCCCGTGTAGACCGAACTCGGTTCCCCAGAAAGAACACGGTCTACCTCCCGAAGGCATAAGCTCCTGCCAACCACCCTCATAATAATCAGAGAAGGAGCCTTCTTTGCTGGCAATTGTCGGGACAAAGGTCTTCGGGTCTTTTACTCCCAACGGTGAACGCCACATGAAATCCACATCCAACGGCTTATAGAGGAACTCGAAGATGTCTGAGCCCTTGTCTACCAGGATGCTAATGCGAAGTTTCTCATTCTCCATGGTCACAGTCCTAAGGCCGCGATAAATGTACTCGAAAAAGCGACAACCATAGTTTCGTTCGTGGATGTAATCCATTTTCAACCCCCCGGAACCTACATGATCTCCCCATGATCTTAGATAGATTAGATAGATTTAAATAGAATTAGATAGATCTTGAAGCAAATCTGTGAGATGAATCCTACTGTTTAACCGCGCCTAGAGTCAAGCCCTTTACCAGGTATTTTTGCACGAACGCCACAAAAAAGAGGGCCGGCAGCGTAGCCAGAAAAGCAGCTGCGCTCATTTCGCCGTACTTTACGCCATATTCCTGCACGAAATTTGCGATCCCAACCGGGACGGTCATAGCGTTCGCCGTGGACGTCAACGACAAAGCAAAGAGAAATTCGTTCCAATTAAAGACAAAAGTAAGAACCGCAGTAGCCGCAAGCCCAGGAGCTGTCAAGGGAAGCACAACGCGACGGAAACAAGCTGCTTTTGTACACCCATCAATGTACGCGCTTTCCTCCAGCTCACGCGGGACTTCATTGAAGAATGACCGCATCATCCATATTGCAAAAGGCATATTAAGGATCAGATAGACCAGAACCAAACCCCAACGAGTATTATATAATCCCAACTCAGACACGATTACGTAGAACGGACCAACCATAGTAACTGGCGGGATTATCTGAAAAAATAAAATCCAATTAAGCACACCAGAGCGAGTGAGTTGCCCCCAGCGAAATCGGTCAAGGCTATACGCCCCAAGCGAGCCTATGCTGACGCAAGCCAAGGTAGCGAGTATTGCGACAATTAAGCTGTTGCCGAAAAGTGCAGGGAAATCGGAGCCACGATCAAAGAACAGTCGATAATAATTGATCAGGGTTGGCCTAAAGGTCCAGGTGAAATTCACAATGTCCCTGAAGTACTTAAGCGAATTTAAGAGAATCCAAATAAAGGGAATCAGGGTTATAATACATGCCATCCATAGAACAATATGACGCATAACTTCAGAAAAGCGCAGCCGACTCATAAACTCATACTCCTTCCCTGCGGAGCATCCTTTGATAGGTCAGTATAAACATCATAACCACGGCGATAACCAAAATAGATAGAAAAGCGCCATACCCCATTTGGTATTGATTGAAAAATACTCGGTAGATATACGTACTCGTCACTTCCGTGGCGGTCCCCGGACCGCCACTAGTCAATAAGAATATTTCATCAAATACCTTAAATGCATACAGGGTTCGGAACATGACCGCTACTGCTATAGTTGGTTTCAGCAGCGGCAATGTAACGTAGAGAAAGGCATGGAGATCAGACGCTCCATCAACCTTCGCTGCCTCAAAAGGCTCGGATGGGAGGGCTTGCAATCCTGCAAGAAGTATCAAGAATACATAAGATGTCCAATGCCATACGTCTACAGCAATGACTGCCACCATGGCCAAGCGAATATCAGATAGCCATGTTTGGCCGGGTAAAGCCATGCGTTGTAGGAGGGCATTAATCAATCCGAAATTCGGGTTATACATTAAACGCCAGACCGTGCTGATGGCGATAGGAGGGACAAGAATTGGCAAAATCAGTATAGCTCGATAAAAATTAGCCATACGTTTAACAGTGTTGGCAACCAAAGCCAAACCCAACCCCAATATCAATTCCAATCCGACCGTGGCGATAACGAAGATAAGAGTATTCTTTAGAGCTATGATAAAAATCTTGTCAGCAAGAACTTTATAGAGATTAGCTAGACCCGAGTACGCCCATATAAATCTCCCACCAGATAAAGACAATGTTGAAACGCTCATCCTTAATAGTTCGGCGAACGGATAGACAGTAAACAGGAGTAAGATTATGAAAAGCGGAATAAGTGCCCAATATTTGAAGCCAACATCGAACCAACGGGCAATATATTCCTTACGAGGTGAATTGAGGGCCATACGTTTCCCTCCTTAGGATTTAGACATGACGCAAGTTTTTCGAATAGGGGAGCCCCGCCACGGGCCCCCCATCGTTCGATGAGTTCCAACCCCATTGCCAGAGATATATTCACACTATTTATTCTTTAATTTGTACCCAGCTTCTCTCACAATCCCGGATATTTCCCTTTCCATGGTGGCAAGGGCTTCATTTATGGACAATTGCTTGGTAAGAGCTTGATTCAGGCGTAACTCCAAGACCTCGAAGATTCTCGGGCCTTCAGGGATGCGAATAATTGGATCGATATATGAGGTACTTGCGGCCATTGCCTTCATGTAGCGGAACTTTGGCTCGTTGCTTAGCTCAGACATAAACACGTCCTGTCGTACTGGAACCGCTCCGAACTGCGCATAAGCCATCTGAGCCTTCTTAGATACAGCCCATTTAAGAAATTCGAGAGCTTGAGATTGTCTGGCTTTCGGGAGATTCTTGGGGATGCCCATGAGCCAAATCCCAGACGTCGTAGAGTGTCTCCCCTTGGAAGGTCGAGGGATTATCGTGTAACCAATTTTATAAGGCACAATCGACTTCTCAGGATCATCCATGTGGGGAAAAGCAGCAGCCACCAAAATGGTCTGCACGACTTTACCCGAACCCATCAATGCAATTTGCTCAGCTTGACCGATATCACCTACATTGGGTGGTGCAAATTTCGCCAAGTTGAGGTATAGCTCAAGTGCTGACTTGCCCGCCTCACTATTAATCGTCACTGTCCAATCGTTCGGCGCGTCTGCAAAGATGTCCCCATTAAAGCCTCTCAAGAAGGGGAACCAGTCATATGAGATGGATATACCGCCCTTCTGGCCCCTGTTCACGTATCCATAGATACCTTTGCGAGGATCCTGAAGCTTTTGAGCTGCGGCGATAACATCCTCCCATGTGGTGGGGGCTGAAAAACCTCCGTTTTTGTAGAGATCGGTGCGGTAGTAAAATAGCTGAATGTTCCCATTGATAGGGACTCCATAGACGGGGGCATCCTTAACCGAATAATTTTTCTTCTTATCCCATCTTGTCGCCCATTGGTATTCAATAACCTGGGGATCGAGCTTAAAGCTAGGATCGATATCCGTAAGCGGACTTACAAGACCTCCGGCATAAAAAGTACTATACCAGCCTTCGTTAAGGTTGATAATGTCAAACTCGCTTGTCTTTGCGTTGACGGCTGTCAACTCTTTTTCCAGAAGGCCCGTGAAGGGAAATACATTAAGCTTTATTCTATTGCCTGTCTCTTGCTCATACAAATCAATTAGGCTCCTGAATCCCGGTAGCCATGGCGAATCCGCGATCGCAATAGATATAGTTTTCTCTGCCGACGCAAGATCTAAAATAACAACCTCGCCGAACAGAATCACTATAGAAAGGCACATTATTAGGATAATATACTTTGGATTTCGCAAAATTGGGCCTTTCATAAAAATCCCTCCGTAAATCATTTTCCGCATTTAATTTTACTTTCCAGGGTAGAACCTAATACCGCCGGCGCTCCAGAGGACAGAAATTGCCGACCATCAAGAATAGTTATTGAGCTTATACCAACATCCAGTCTCGCACTTCATTTGTATATAGGCATCCCCCCATTATCCCCTTTATGTTTTAATACCGCCATCCCCTGCGAAATATCGAATAGGCTCGCTACAGTGAGATGCATTGCCCCTTTGAGAACAGCATCCACATCCCTGTGAGAAGCATAATTAATAACAAGGCTTCTCCTGAGAATCGGCGGGGTATTATCGCAAATCAGGTTGGATAAAAGCTGAGCCAAGTTGGGAGGAATGCTGGCCAGCACACCTCCCATGATGACTGTCTGAATTTCGAAAAGCGTAATCAAGTTTGCAACGCCGGTAGCCAGGTATTTGAAACCCTCTTCCACGACCCGGTGGGCAATTTCATCGCCCGCCTCATATTTTGAAAAAATAATATCGGCCGAGATGTCCGTATCCCCGTTCTCTGGGGAGTTTAGTTCACGAAATCGCCGAACCAAAGCCGGTTCAGAACAGTATTGTTCGAGACAGCCGCGCTTTCCACAATGACATTGGCGGCCTCCGGGTTCCATCACCATATGTCCAATGACTCCAGCATTTCCAAATGGTCCAGTGTAGCTTTTCCCACCGAGCAACAGCCCCGCGCCGACCCCACGGCTCACATCAACATAAGCGAGATTTTCACCCAACGGCTGAAAATCAGCATTTATCTGTCCTAAGAGCGCAAGGTTAATCCAGCTATCAAGGTAAACAGGTAAGCCAAATCGCTGCTCAAAATAACTCCGCAATGGTACATCTCGCCAATCCGCTAAACGAGGAGAAAATAACGCAACGCCCTGCCCTTTGCTTAAGTAGCCACTTACGCCTATACCTATACCAAGGTATCGATTTCCCGGTATACCAAGTTGGGTCATGATCTCGTAGATTTGCTCAGCAATATCCAGCAAAGCTTGTTGAATACTCTTTGATGAGGATATCATATATTCAGAGTGCGATAGCACATTTCCCTCTAAATCCACGACTCCAACGCGACACCTCGGGATCTCCAGCTCAATGGAAATAGTATAGAATGCCGAATTACAAAATGCATATAGAGTCGGACGTCTCCCCCCATTTGACTCTCCTAACCCCTCAGCGTAGATGAACCCATCCTTTCGCAGCACTTCAACGTACTGATCAACGGTTGGTTTACTAAGGCCTGTAAATTGAACAATGCGGGCGACAGAAACTGGCCCATATTTTCTGACCGCCTGGATCACACGTACTTTATTAGGATTAGCTAAAGATTTATGAGGCAATTGGATCTTTGAAGAATTGCCTCCCGGCACATGCCTCGTTTTCATAGTCTACTCCTTATCGTTCGGAAATACCAAGTCTAACCAATTGTTCTCTAGGTGCGCCGATTGAGGCGATGAAATCTTTTAAGCCGTTAACAAGCCTTCGCACGACACCGGGTTCTTCGTCTATCAGGTTTCTTTGTTGTTGGTAATCATCTTTCACATTATACAAGGCACTCCTGGAATGCCCGCGGGGGACTTCGCAGGGGTACCGACCATTTTCGTATGGCCCGATAACCTTTTCTACATGGAATTTGGGAGGCCGCGGTGAGTACCAATACAACGGATTATTGGCTTCAGTAGGCGGCCAAAGAAAGAGAGTCCATTCTCCATCCGTAATATTTATTGCCTCACCATAACGACCATAGCAAGCATATTCACGAATAGTTGTGCTTTCGCCGGAATTCAAAACGTAAGGCAGCAAGCTCTTCCCGTGAATATTATCCGGGATAGGAATATGTAAAGCTTCAAGGACAGTCGGGAATACATCAACGATTTGCACTAGCTTAGAGATGCGTTTGCCCGGCGTCTCCAGTTTGGGGTGATAAACCATCAGAGGGATATGGGCAATCTCTTGATACAAGTTAGAGTCGGCCATCGCACTCCAAGGTTTACCCATCAGCCCGTGCTCGCCAAACATATGCCCGTGATCGGTGCATATAACAATCATTGTATCCTCCATCAGTCCCAGCTGCTCGACCTTGTCGAGAAAAAAACCCAGCCAGCGATCGGTCATCGTTACCTCACCGGCGTACAATGCTCTTACCTGGTTTAGCTCTTCGGGGGAAAGATCGCAGTAACCGTAATTCGGCCATATAACCTGGTCCCCCTTATAGCCGGGGTTGTACATCTGATTATACGGGAATGGCGGATCGAAAGGCTCATGTGGATCGAAGCAATCGATCATAAGGAAGAAATCCTTATGATTGCGATTACGCTCAACCCAGTCAATGGCCGTCTGGAAAACCAGGGGGGCGAAATAATCCCGCTCAGTCTTCCGGAAGGCTATATTCCTGGCGTACCGCTCGAAACCACCCTGTTTTATATGTTTCGCGAGTTTTTCCTTCGCCGCAGGATATTCAATCTTAATATCTGGATCGGTGATCCAAAAGTCGTTTTCCTGGCCACGGATGAATTCGAAGCCAGTAAAGGCGAAATGATAGTTCCCGGAGCCCCTTTCCCACAGATGAAAATGGTCGGTAATCAACATGGAGGGGATGTCCGCCGTTTGTAAGATGGAAGCTATATCTGCGTCATTATCTTCCAGGGGGCCCCAGCCCCGCCAGGGGAACTCGTACCTCCCAGTGAAAAGCTCGCGTCGCGCCGGCATGCACGGATATGATCCTACATATGCGTTATCGAAAACGACAGAGCGCGCAGCGAATCTATCGAGGTTTGGAGTCTGAATCCACTTATTCCCGTAGAATCCCAAATGATCTCGTCGCAACGTATCTATCAATACTACAATCGCCTTCATCCAGCCATTACCCATCCTTTCAAGTTAACTGAAGTCAAGTTAATTGAGGGGAACATATTCTAAGAACTAATTTATAAATGCTTTTACTAATCGTTTGTTATAAGTATTCGACATTGACATCGCAAATCCTGCTCGGTACCCCCTATCCTCAATAACTTTCGATACCGAACCTGACAAACAGACGAATATATATTATTCAGAGAAGGAATTCGGGTCTCGACGCCGAATATAAAATGGCACACAGGTTGATCTAGGAGATCTCTATAAAAAGTAACCCTATATAAAGAATTTGCCGAAGAAGGCACACCGCAGCGCGACAGGATGCGCTACGCAAGCGTAGGGAAGTAGGAAAGGGAAGTAGAAAGGTAAAGTAAGGAAGGTCACGAAGATCTTCACTAAAGCCGTGTAGGCTTAAGTAAGCTCGTCGTGGCCTTTTTGCGTTGTTTCTGTTGTTTCTAAGGAAAAGCCTATTTCAAGGAAAGGCCGCGGCTACGCTATGTATTGGAGGGTCGGCAATGCACATCCCTGATGGTTTTCTTGATACGAAAGTCTGGTTAAGCACTGCACTCCTGAGTGCAGGAGCGGTGGCCTACAGCATCAAAAGATTTCTTAGCACGCATAAGGTCTGGGATGACCGGTCATTAAGCGGCCGCTTGACGGGCCCAGTAGCTATCCCACTCAGCGTTATGCCAAAGAGTAGTCAAAGCACAAAGGGTGTCTGAACCTTCTAGGACCAACTCATCCCAGCCCCCTTCTGGCGCCTCGCTACCAAAATGTCATTTGCTTTCTCTACAACGCCATTTCCGTTATATTCGCGGTTTATCCTGCGTGTATTATAGTCCTTTATGGCTGGCTTCCTCGCCTCAAGATACGAGAGCAACTCCTCAAACCGCTCCGGATTCCGCGGCTCGGGCAGTAGAGTACGCAGTCTGTCTATCGACTCGTCCACTTTCCCATTCCAGAGTAGCGGTTGGATCTCGTCCATGATTGCGTTCCTGTGCTTCTTGCGGTTGCATACCATGCTGAGAAGCTCCCCAACCTTCTTCCGTAGATGGTACCAATCCAAGACAAGCCTAACCTCATCTCCCAAACCCACCAGCTCCCCATAAAGCCCTTCTCGTATCCATCGAGCGCCATCCCCAACGAGGGTGATCTTTGTGGGTTTAAGTGCTATCACCCATGCTCTCACAATCCGTGTTACTTCATCTCTGGCCCCGCTGAAATACCGACCTCTATCCCCCATCC
Organism: Bacillota bacterium; assembly: GCA_013178125.1. Classification (NCBI taxonomy): domain Bacteria; kingdom Bacillati; phylum Bacillota; species Bacillota bacterium. Next base: position 50,457 of record JABLXJ010000016.1, read on the forward strand.
GTAAAACTACTATGGTCTCTTCCGGACGCTTACATGAACCCCTACCATGGATGACAATCCCGTCCGCGAAGATTACCACCTCTCCTTCTTGGGGTTTAGGCCCTAAATTAGCTAATAGAAAGGGGTCTAATTCTTTAGTTGAGTGCCAACTTCCCCTCACGTATTCTAAAATCCTATCCCAGTCCCTCTTTGGTAAACCAAATGGAACCTCTTCTATCTCAGGCCGCTCAAGCGTGCGATTCACCGCTTCTTGAACATCCTCCGGCCAGACCTTCCTCCGCGATGGAGACATATCCTTCAACTGCTGGAAAGCCGCTTCCGGTTTTACATCAGGGGTATTCTCCATAACCTTGGCTCTTTCCGCCTCCTGTTGTCTTACAATAGACCCATGTTGATTTACCAAATTCTCCACCTCCCGAGCACACAAGACATCGGGGTCGTGAGAGATCTGTCCCAAAAGGCGCGCAGCCCCCTCATATGACGAGAAAAGCGAAAACAGACAAGCCATCTCTTGGAGCCCCCTGGTGATGACTATCCCATTGTGTTCAGGGAGAAGAGCATTCATGGGGATGAAATGCTCACCGCAAGTCTTACACTCCAATACCTGACGTTCCACATTGACCACACCGAACCTGGTAGCGACTTTTAAGGATGTGTACCCGTCGCGAACAACCTGACACTCAGGGCTCCGATGGGATAGATTCTCACATACCTGCGCGTCAATCAACTTCAGATGCTGAACAAAGAGCGCACGTTGTATCTGATTTGCAATCTCTATAACAGCCTGCTCTGCATTATCCATAAAACCTGCTCCAGATGAGCCTGAATTAGGTAAAAACATAGGTAGGGCTGGTGCCTCGAAGTTCAACCTATATTCTTGCTGTTGCGTGCTGGGGTGGGTGAAGCGTATAATTATAGCGTAGCTAGCCGTCATCATGCTGTGCCTCCATTATTGGTTTTTGCTTACCTTAATGGTAGCACAGGGCTAGCTACTTTGTTTAGCGGCAAATGTTGGATACTCACCGCCTAACTAACAACCTCACCGCTACCTATCCCAAGGGTTATGCGTGCTAAGAAAGATTTAATAAGATGGGTGAGAAAACTGATGGCGGAAAGCCTGAATCCCCGGCGGAGTTAGAGTCTTCCGCCCCCTTGATGGGAGTTATGGGAGCCTTTATCTTCGCCGCCCAGATGTTGAATTTCCCCGTGGCGGGCGGGACGTCCGGACATTTGATAGGTGGGGTCCTTGCGGCTACGCTCCTGGGGCCTTACAGGGCGACGCTGGTTATGACTGCGATTTTGATCGTGCAATGTCTCCTGTTTCAGGACGGAGGCCTTACCGCGCTGGGAGCCAATGTATTAAATATGGGAGTCATAGCGACAATGATAGGATATGCGGTATTCGTTGCCGTTCGTAAAGCCTTCGGCGGCGGGGTGCGAGGGGTATCCCGCGGCGCGTTCGTAGCATCATGGTTTTCCGTCGTCCTGGCTGCAGCGGCGGCATCGCTGGAGCTTGCGCTTTCGGGGACGGCGCCGTTAGGCGTCGTCTTGCCTGCCATGGTCGGATGGCATATGCTCATCGGAATCGGCGAAGGCCTGATCACTGCGGGCGTGGTTGCATACCTGGCTCATGTAAGGCCGGATCTTATCGAAGGGCTCGGTCCCGGTAAGATATCGCTCGAGGCCAGGCCATAGTCGAGGATTACGAGGATTACTATGATGCGAGGTGCTGAGAAACCATGAAAAAGGAATACCTTGTGGGCCTCCTGGTGGCCCTATTCCTTGCCGTTATCGTCTCCCCGTTCGCCTCCCCCTCGCCCGATGGCCTGGAGCGAGTAGCGGAGGATCATGGATTTATCCAGAAGGCCGAGGGGGAGCCGGTGATCAGTTCTCCTATTCCGGATTACGCCCTCCCGGGAATAAAAAATGGCGTGATCGCCACATCGGTGGCAGGATTCACAGGCACGGTCGTGGTCTTCGGCCTGATCTATTTCTTGTTCGGGCAGCTGATGAAGCCCAGGATGAGCCGCAGCCGCGGCCACGGGTCGATGCGTTAGGCCATGGGCCACGAAGAATGCGTCAACCAGATCAACCAAACCTGCCGGTCCGATAGCGGCTGCGAGCCCGATACTGGCCGGCCTGAACCTGCAGGAGGCGCAGCGTACGAGACCGTGATCCATGCCATTGATCCGCGGGCAAAGCTCCTTTGCGCGGCGGCATTCGTTATACTTGTAGTGACAATGCCCCCGGTAGCGCCGTGGAAATTTGCATTCTTCCTGATCCCGCTCGGCGTGGCGTCCCTCTCTGCGAGAATTCCGCCGGGCCGCCTCCTGCGACGCTCCCTTGTCGTATTGCCATTTGCAGCGATGGTAGCGTGCTCGACCTGGCTGGGAGCCCTCATGCACGCTGATCCCTCTTTTACACCCGCGGGCGCGGGCAAGGCGGCGTCGCTCGGCAAATCCCTGGCCGCGTCCCTGGCGGCATCCCTGGGTAATTCCGGATTCAAGGCGTGGCTCTCCTCACTTGGAGTGATCATCCTCACCTCCACGACGGAGTTCGCCGATCTCACAAAGGGGATGGAGCATCTCAGAGTGCCAAAGGTCATAGCTGTCACGCTCCTATTCCTTTATCGCTATATGTCTGTGCTGGGAGAGGAAATCCGGCGCATGAAACTCTCATATGATATGAGAGCCTCTGGTATGAGATTCTCGCATGAGGTTGGAGTGAAAACTTCATGGCGAACCTCGTGTCGATTGAAGACTTCACGAACCGGAGAGGCTACAAGGGCTATAAAGGCTACAAGGACTACAGGGGCGATAGGGGGCGGTTCGCTTTGGCGCTTCAAAATGACGGGCTACCTCATCGGGAGCCTCTTTCTCCGCACATGGGAGCGGGCCGAAAGGATATCCCGGGCGATGAACTCCAGGGGCTTCACTGGAGAGATGCCGGGTTTTAAGAAGTTCTCTATGAACGCAAAGGACTGGTTATGCCTAGCCTTGTTTCTCATCCTCATTCTCGCAATTAGATTTATGGTGGTCGACGTTTTATGACGACTGACCTTCGAACAACTGAATATCCATATGATGTGAAAGCTCCTGGCCATGAAGCCGTGCAGGGCCCGGAGAACCTGGAGAAGATCGTGGAGATTCGAAACCTGAGCTATACCTACCCGGATGGGACCCGTGCCCTCAACAACGTCTCTCTTGATGTGTATACGGGGCAATCCGTCGGGATCGTTGGACCAAACGGCGCAGGCAAATCGACTTTGCTCCTCAATCTGGGTGGGATCCTGCGAGGTGAGGGCATCGTAAATGTCCTCGGCCTTCCGGTTAACCGGCAGAATCTGCGAAAGATCCGTTCCAGGATAGGTTACGTATTTCAGAACCCCGATGATCAGCTCTTTTGCCCCACGGTTTTCGATGACGTGGCGTTTGGCCCCCTGAATCAGGGACTCTCCCCAGCGGAAGCGAGTGAGAGGGTAAGGCACGCGCTTGCAAGCGTTGGAATGGATGGTTTTGAACGGCGCCTGCCGCATCATCTTAGCTACGGCGAAAAGAAGCGCATCGCCCTGGCGACGGTCCTTTCGATGAATCCATCCCTCCTGATCCTCGACGAGCCTTTTGAGGGACTTGACCTCAGGGGCAAGAGGGGGCTCCATGCCGTCCTGCAAGAGATCGGGCTGGCCAAGATTCTCGTCGGTCACGATCTGGACTTCATCTCTGAGCTCTGCACCCACATCATCATCCTCGATAGGGGTGAGGTTGTGGCTCATGGAGAAACTCATGAGATCATAAGCGACAGGGACCTCCTGGAATCTCACGGTGTCGAATGGCCTCGCGCGCATGGTCCTGATGTATTGAGCCCCAAAGGGGCGAGAATTTATGTGCGCTAACCGAGGTATCTGATTAGACCCCCCATGCCGCGCTGCGGCGCCACAGAGAATGAAAATGCATCTGGAAGTAATTGGATCATTTTCGGGGTAGAGCGGCATAATGCGGCATAAAGAATAAAGATAGGTGCAGAAAGATGGGGTGTGGAAAATATGCCATCGACGAAAACCCTGCAAGGCAAACTTGCTGCTCTACGTGAAAACCTGGCCGAAATGAGCAGCATCCTTGTTGCCTTCTCGGGCGGGGTTGACAGCAGCTTCCTCTTGAAAATCGCAAGCGAGGTATTGGGGTCGGAGCCTCGACTCCTCGCTGTCACTATTTACTCCGAGGTCCATCCCACCCGCGAAATAGCCGAGGCTCGCGACCTGGGCCGTGAATTCGGCGTCCCACATGAGATAATAAAAATAAAGGTCCTGGATATCCCGGGCTTCAAGGACAACCCTCCCGACCGTTGCTACCTATGTAAAAAGAACCTTTTCTCCATGTTGAAGGAGATGGCCGTGGCGAGAGGGCTTGCCTGTGTGGTGGATGGTTCGAATAGTGACGACTCGGGTGATTACCGCCCCGGGATGGCGGCTCTCGCGGAGCTCGGAATTCGAAGCCCTCTCAAGGAGGCGGGACTTACCAAGCATGATATCCGCGTCCTTTCGAAGGGAATAGGCCTTACCACGTGGAATAAGCCCGCTCGTGCCTGCCTCGCCACGCGTTTCCCTTACGGTGTGGAGATTACGGAGGGTAAGCTCCACCAGGTGGAGGCGGCTGAGGACTTCCTGAGGGATATGGGAAAGGATATGGGCCTTCGTGACCTGCGCGTGCGTCATCACGGGGATATCGCGAGGATCGAGATATCTAAAGATGAGACGACCTTCTTCCTCGAGAAAGCGGATACTGTAGTAGCTAAGCTCAAAGAGCTAGGGTATGTTTACGTAACACTCGATCTCGAGGGTTATCGCATGGGGAGCATGAACCTCCCACTTACAACTGAAAGGCGAAAAGAACCGAAAAGGATTAATGGCATCTCTAGAAACGAGGATAAGGATGGTTTATGAACCCAGAAAAAATCAGGCGATTGTTGGAATCGGTAAAAGACGGAAGCGTCGAAGTCGATGAGGCGCTCCAAGAACTACGCCACCTCCCATTTGAGGATCTCGGCTTCGCGAAGGTCGATCATCATCGACATCTCAGAAACGGATTTCCCGAGGTCATATACTGTAAGGGCAAAACCCCAGCTCAGGTGGGACAGATCGTCCGGGCCCTTGTCGATAAGGGATCCGAAAATATCCTCGCAACGCGAGCGGACTCCGAGGTATTCAATGCGGTGAAGGAGATCGCCCCGGACGCCGTCTATCATGAAACCGCGAGGCTGGCGGTGGTGAAGCGAGCTGCTGGCCGATTATCAAATGGGATCATCCTGGTCATTACCGCCGGCACATCAGATATCCCGGTGGCCGAGGAAGCCGCCGTAACGGCTGAGGTTATGGACAACATGGTCGAGAGAATCTACGACGTGGGGGTGGCTGGCCTCCACCGGCTCCTCAGCCACGTCAAACGATTCCTCGCCGCGCGGGTGATCATAGTGGTGGCCGGCATGGAGGGCGCGCTCGCGAGCGTTGTAGGAGGAATAGTCGACAAGCCCGTGATCGCCGTCCCGACAAGCATGGGATATGGTGCCAGTTTCCAGGGACTCGCTCCTCTTTTAGCTATGCTGAATAGTTGCGCTGCAGGCGTAGGGGTGGTCAACATCGATAACGGCTTCGGGGCAGGATATCTGGCATCGATCATTAACAAGCTTGGGGAGAATACCACCGGAGAAGGGGAAAATAACTAACGCAAACTAACGCAGGAATGCATGGAGGTGACTGGTGAAACACCTGATGAAGATAGCGTACTTCGAGTGTTTTAGCGGCATCAGCGGGGATATGATACTCGGGGCCCTCGTGGATGCCGGGCTGGATCTTGGTGAGCTCAAAACAGGCCTCGACAAACTGAAACTGGCGGGGCCTGATGCCTTTGAACTTAAAGTGGAAAAGACAGCCCGGAATGGAATAAGCGGTACAAGCATCGAAGTAATTACGGACTTGAATCCAGGCCATCCCCGGGCTCAGGGGTTCCGCCGCCTTTCTGATATCGAGGCCGTGCTCGATGCAAGCGACCTGGACGAGGCGACAATGGAGATGAGCCGCCGGATATTCCGGCGACTTGCCGTCGCTGAGGCTAAAGTGCATAACATCCCTGTGGACCAGGTCCATTTTCACGAGGTGGGTGCAGTCGATACCATTGTAGATGTGGTGGGGGCCGTCCTAGGGTTCCGGGCTATGGGGGTCACGAAAATCTACGCCTCCCGGCTGCACGTCGGGACCGGGTTTGTGAAATGCGCGCATGGCATGCTCCCGGTGCCTGCGCCTGCGACTCTGGAGCTTTTGAGGGGTGTGCCCATATACGCCACCGGCGTCCAGGGTGAGCTCGTCACCCCGACCGGCGCTGCGATCATCACCACGCTTGCTGAGTCCTTCGGCGGGTGCCCGGAGATGCACCTTGAGCGCATCGGCTATGGCGCGGGCAAACAGAATCTTGATATACCCAATCTCCTCCGAATATACCTTGGCGAAAAGGTTAAGCGCAAGAGAGCGGATGGTAGCGAGGACCGCGCCAAGGGAAAAACTGGAGCAGTTGAGGCCCTGGCTGAGGTGACAGGGACTAATGATGCCGGATACGAGGTAATTGTCGAATGCAACATCGACGACATGAACCCGGAATTTTATGACCACGTAATGCAGGTCCTTTTTGAGAAAGGGGCGCTTGATGTATTTTTGACGCCGGTCATCATGAAGAAGGAACGGCCTGGCACTGTGCTCACCGTGCTAACCTGCGGCGAAAAGCTCGACGAAATAGCAAGAACCATAATGATGGAGACCACGACCCTCGGGGTGAGGATTCACAGGGTGATGCGCCGAAAGGCTGAGCGCGATTCGATCTCCGTGACTACGCGATTCGGCGAGGCCAGGGTCAAGGTTGCGCGGCTAGAGGGACAGATTTTGAACATAGCCCCGGAATACGAGGATTGCAGGAAGCTCGCCAGAAAACATGGGGTGCCCCTCAAGGTAGTCTACGAGGAGGTCAAAAGGGCAATCCAGCTCTAGACTCCAGCGCCTTTCCCGCTCAAGCCTGGCCGCGGGTGGCCGTGGGAACTATATTCCTCCGCGGCCAGGCAGATTTGGAAGGTTACGAGCCTCTCTCTACAATAGTATCCAGTATCCCGCCAGGGGAAATGTATAGTGTAATAGTGTATAAGGAAAAATATAAAGAATGTAAGGCCCAGTCAAGGTCTAGCGAAAAGTCTAAACGAAATAAGGATCTAGAAGTTTCTTGGCAAGGTAAATCCCATCAAGGATATTCTCCTCGTTCCTCTCCCAGCCCCTGTCCTCATGTTCGACGCTCACGACATAGTCATAGCCAACCTCGTAAAGTGCCCTCAGATACCCCTTCCAGTCAATATCCCCCAACCCCGCTATCTTATCCATATAGAACCCGAAGCCATATATCCCCTTCCTGCCGAGCTTATCTTTGAGCATCTTCGTATCCTTGGCGTGGGTGTGGAATATCTTGTCCTTGAAGTCGTAGACTGCCTGGATATAGTCGATCTGCTGCCAGATGAGATGCGAGGGATCCAGGTTGAGCCCGAGATAGTCCGAGGGGATCATTTCAAACATCCTCTCCCATATCTCAGGGGTGGAAGCGAGGTTTGACCCGCCAGGCCACCTGTCTTCATAGAGCATGGGGCAGTTCTCTATCGCTAGCTTCACACCGTGATCCTCAGCAAATTTCACAAGGTCAGGGAACACCCTTTTATACTCTGTAAGGCTCTCCTCCACGTTCGCCTTCGGGTCCCTGCCGACAAACGTCCCGACAACGCCGACACCAAGCATCTGGGCCGCGACTATAACCCGTTTGAGGTGCTCATGCGCCTCTCGCCTGGCAGCAAGGTCAGGGTCCAGGTTATTGGGATAGTATGCGAGAGAGGAAATCTGCATGTTCTTCTCGGCGAACATGGCCTTGATCTCCGATGCCTTATCTGCCGTGAGGTTGACTACATCGATATGCTGGGTGCCAGCGTATCTCCTCTTCTCGTATGAGGCAGGCCAGCATGCAACCTCTAGCATCTTGAAGCCCTTGCTCGAGCCCCAGTCCACAAGCTCCTTCAGGCTCTTCTTGGGCAGCGCTGCGGTCAGAAAACCCAATTTCATCGTAGGTCCCTCCTCTATTTTACTTCCACCCATTTGCGCTCGCGCGCGCTCTTCAGGATGACCTCGCACATCATGATCTCCCGGTGCCCGTCCTTGAACGTCGGGAATTTGGGGGCTATGCCCTTTTTGTAGTCCCCTGAGGCGATGTATGAATACACCTGCTTGAACATCTGCTTTGTTGTATCCGGAAACCCCTCGGTGTGCCCTCCCGGGAAGCTCACTATGTCCCTAGCCTCGGGATACATGAGCGATGGGTCCTTGATCATGACCTCGTTGTTCCCATCACGCCTCCCTATCCAGAGCTCATTGGGCTTCTCAGAATCCCATGCCAGGGCCTTCTTCGAGCCATCGATCTCGAAGTAAAGCCTGTTCTTCCGGCCGGCTGCAACCTGGTTTACGGTCATAACGCCCTTTGCCCCGCCCTCGAACTCCAGGAGCACCGTTGCGTAATCCTCGGTGTTTATGGGGACATCCTGGTAGTCCTCCGGGCTCAATATCTTGCCTGCATAGGTCTCAACAGGCTTCAGGGGCTTCTTCCTGACCGGGTGGAAGGTGGCGAAGTCAGCGCACACAGCTTTGACCTTGAGGCCCGAAATGAATTCAATGAGATCGAGCCAGTGGGAGCCGATATCGGCTACCGCCCTCGATTCCCCGCTATACTCGGGCTCGAGCCGCCAGTTATAGTCGGTCTCATAGAAGAGCCAGTCCTGGAGGTAAGACCCGTGGATTGCAAATATCTTCCCGATATCGCCCTTTTCAATCATCGCTCGGGCCTGGTGGGCAAGCGGGTAGTAACGGACATTGAAGTGAACGGCGTTCACGAGCCCGGTGCGGCTGGCCAGGTCAACGAGGTCCTCAGCCTCTTTAGAGTTCATGGCGAGGGGCTTTTCGCAGACCACGTGCTTGCCTGCCTCGAGAGCTGCTTTGCTCATGGGGTAGTGAAGGTTGTTGGGCGTGCAGATGTGAGCAGCCTCGATATCGGGATCGGCCAGTATCTTCCGCCAGTCCCCATATGCCTTCTCGATGCCGAGCTGCTCTGCCTTGCGATCTGCGACCTCCTGATCTATATCAGCGATAGCAACAACATCCACGAGCCCCGTGCGCCGCAAAGCCTCAACGTGCGCAGGCCCGATAAAGCCCGTACCTATGACTCCTACCGAAACCTTCTTCATGGTTTGCCTCAACCTCCATTAAAGTGAGTCTCGAATATATCCTTTAACGCCCCAGGCGCTCTTTGGCCCACAGGGCAGCACCTATCATGCCTGCATCCGGCCCGAGCTCTGCAAGGACCACCTGGATCTTCTCGCCCGGGACTATGTGAACCCGTGAATGGATCGTCTCCTTGATCTTGTTCATCAGCCTTCCCCCCGCTTGCGCCACCCCTCCTCCAATCACGACCATTTGAGGGTTGATAGTGGTAGCTGCACTCGAGAGGGCTATCCCTATATACTCCCCAGCCTCCTCAATAACATCGATCGCAACCCTATCGCCCTTCTCGGCGGCCTCCGCGATAACCTTTGGGGTGACCTTGTTTAGATCCCCGTCAACGAGATCGCGTATCAGGGTATCGTTCTGTTGCACTATCGCCCTGATCGCCATGGCGGCCATGGCGGGTCCGCTCGCGTAAGCCTCGAGGCACCCCCTGTTGCCGCACCCGCACAAGATCCCGCCGGGCTCCACGATGATGTGGCCGACCTCGCCCGCGCCGCCGTCCGCTCCGAGGTAGAGGTCGCCGTTCACAACAACACCCCCGCCTATACCCGTCCCAAGCGTAGCCAGCACCAGGCTATCCACGGATTTCCCCGCGCCAAGGCGCTTCTCGGCCAGGGTGGTCGCCCTGGCATCGTTTATCACATAGACGGGCAGTTTGAGATCCGCTTCAAGAAGAGATTTCAGCTGAACACCTTCCCACTTCCCGGGAAAATTGGGCAACATAATGCAAACGCCTGCATCCCAGTCTATGAGACCCGGAATGCCCGTCCCAACCGCCCCCGCTTCATAGCCTCTTCCCCTGGCCTCATTCATGACCACTCTAGCCATCCCGGCCATCGTCTCAACCACAGCCTGCGGGGGACGGTGGACATCGGTCGGGCCCATCGTCTTTGCTATCACCCACCCCTCGTTGGATACCGCAGCCACCTTGATATTGGTGCCGCCAAGGTCGATGCCAATGAAACACTCCATATGCCCCATCGCCATATACCCCATCGCCGTACCTTTCTTGAAGTTGTTTTTGCTCCGCCATCCCGCGGGCCCTCACTATCATATCCCCAAGATCATATCTCAGAAATGATCCAGTTCCTTTTTATCCCCTGCTCATCCGTCACCTGTCTATCCCCTGCTCGCCTGCTACCTATTGGTCACTTGTTGAAATTGACTGGGCTTCAAGGTGCGCGTGATCTGCGCGCTATTCGCCCAAAGCTCCACCACGAACTTGCATTTGTCCCCGCGAGTTATTGAGTTTGTGATCTCGATAGGCTCACCCGTCTCAAGGTAAGCTATCCGTTCGATGGAGAAACCACTTATGCCAGGTTTACACTTGAGCAATTTAGCTTCTGAAGGTGCAAGCGAGATAGCCTCGTGCGTCTCCACAGCCCTGTACGGTTCAAGGCCATATTCGTCCCTGAGTATGTGATAAAGGGATTGTCGCGAAAGATCCCGCTTGATGAGGCCCGGGCAGAGATAGTGTGGGATGCATGTGGTCTCGATCAACAAGGGTTCGTCATTTGCCATTCTTATCCGGGTGAATCTGGTCACCTTTTGATCGCTTGCGGGCAGCACCAGGTTCCTGCCAATATCCGCGCTGGCCTCGGTCACCACCATCTCCAGTATCTTTGAGCTTGGAATGAGCCCCATCCGGTACATGTCTTCCGTGAAGCTGTAGAGATGTTGCAGGGATCGTTGCATCTTGGGGCGGCCTATAAAGGTGCCCTTGCCCTGCCTCCGGTAAACCAGGCCTTCGCTCACAAGGGCATCTATCGCCTGCCTCACGGTCGAACGGCTTACCTTGTATTTCTCGCAGAGGTCGCGCTCTGATGGCAACATATCTCCTGCATTGAACAGGCCTGCCATTATCCCGCGCTTTATTATCCCCAAAAGTTGGTGATAGAGGGGCACGGCGCTTTCTTCGCTCAAGCTCCCTCCGAACTCTACCCGATTATCAGCCATCCTCCCCATCGCTCCCGATTCATTATTCCCTTCCGTTATTCCCTACCGGCCCAGGTTCGGCCCAGGTCAGGGTTAGCCCCGCTCAGCATCTGGCCCGCGGGATTCCAGGCGCTGACCACTCTGGTGGTCGAAGAAATGGATCTTGTTCCACGGCAGCTCAACCCACACAGCGTCCCCCACGCGCGGCTCAAATGCCACCTGGCTGCGGTAGACCCTGCACTTCAGGGAATGCCCATTTCTGCCGCCAAGGCCTAGATCCAGTAAAAGCTCATCGCTGTAAGGCTCCACAACCTGCAAAACGCAGGCAATAGCGTTATCCTTTTTCTCCCGGAAGACCCTCACATGCTCAGGTCGTATGCCTATGACAACCCTCCCGTTGCAGGCGCTTCCCTTTAAAGCATCATGTAAAGAACCATATAGCGTTCCTGGCAAGCCAATCCATTCATCAGCTGCCGTAATCCTCAGACCACCGGGGAGGTCCGCATCAATAAGAGCGTCGAGGAAGTTCATAGGCGGACTGCCTATAAACCCGGCGACAAATCTATTTGCCGGATTGTCGTATACATCTGATGGCGTGCCAAACTGCTCTATGATACCCTGCCTCATGACCGCTATATAATCCCCGAGCGCCTGGGCCTCCATCTGGTCGTGGGTAACATGGATGGTTGTGACTCCAAAATCCTGTTGAATCCGTTTGAGTTCAACTATCATCTCAGCCCTCAACTTGGCATCCAGTGCGCCGAGCGGTTCATCGAAAAGGAAGACCGCCGGCTCGCGCACGAGAGCCCTTCCGAGGGCAACTCGTTGCCTCTGCCCCCCAGAAAGCCTATCCGGCAACCTATCTAGAAGGTCTGCAATGTGAAGGAGCTCGGCTACCTCCCTTACCTTCTTATCAATCTCTTGTTTCGTCTTTCTCGCCACAACCATTGAAAAACTGAGGTTCTCGTAGACTGTCATGTGCCTGTAAAGGGCGAACCGCTGGAAGACCATTGCTACGTTCCTGTCGCTAGAATTCACAGTTGTAACCTTTTGCGAGCCTATATAAATCTCCCCGCACCTCGGAGTCTCAAGCCCCGCCACAGCTCGAAGGAGTATGGATTTCCCGCACCCTGATGGCCCGACAAGCACGGTGTATTTCCCATCAGGAGCACAGAGATTCACCCCGCGAAGCACGTCCTCCTCGCCAAACCCTACTGCTACATCCCTTAAACTGACCTCCGCCATGAAGCACGCGCCTACCTTTCATCCTGCCGTGAGATCGCAATAAGGTAAGTAATACCACGCCCTGCTCAGGCCCACTCATAGCCATATACCCGCTATATGATTCGCTCCGTTGTTCTCTTATCAAAGACGTAGGTCTTATCACCCGGTAGCTCAAGCCATATGTCCCTGCCCGGAGCCGGCCTGAACCCCAGGAAATCCCTATCTCTTCGTACCTTCACTACCTGGCCCCCAACAATTATATCGATGACCCATTCGTTCCCCACATGCTCCAGGATGGCAATCCTGGAGCCAAACCCATATTCCCTGGCTCCAGATTCAGATTCAGATCCAGATCGGCAGGCCCCGTTCTCCTTTATGAGGATATGCTCCGGCCTGGCACCCACAACAACCTCCCTCGGGGCCGATATCTCAATAAGCCTGGCAGCCACAGGTGGGGGAAGGGGTATCCGGTAGTCAGCACCCACGAGATAAGTAACCCCACCCTCGGCCTCGAGGTGCCCGGAGAAAAAATTCATCGCAGGGGTCCCTATGAAGCCGGCGACAAATAGATTCCTGGGCTGGCGGTAGACCTCCTGGGGTGAGCCAACTTGCTGGATAACGCCGGCATCCATAACCACCACGTTGTCTCCGATGGCCTGCGCCTCTATTTGATCGTGAGTTACGTGCACGGAGGTTATCTGGAGGTCCTGCTGGAGCTTTCGGAGAAACGTCCTCATCTCCGCCCGGAGCGTTGCATCCAGGTTTGATAAAGGCTCATCCAGCAAGAGGACCTGGGGCTGGCGGATGAGGGCCCGACCGATCGCCGCCCTTTGCTGCTCACCGGCGGAAAGCTCCCTGGGGTATTGATCCAGATACTTCTCCAGGCGCAACATCCTTGCGATATCCTGGATCCTCTTCTCAATTTCATATTTCGGAACCCTCCGACTGCGGGCATTGAGGCAAAATGCGAGATTTTCGCGAATCGTCTTATGGGGGTAGAGGGCGTAGCTCTGGAAAACCATACCTATATCTCTATCCCCGGGGTAGACGTTATTTACCAACTTATCTCCTATCCATACCTCTCCTCTGGAAGGCTTCTCGAACCCCGCGATCATCCTCAGGGTCGATGTTTTCCCGCAACCGGATGGCCCGAGAAAAACGGTGAACTTTCTATCTTCTATGACCAGGTTGATCCCTTTTACAGCTTCCTCCCTGGCTCCTGGATATCTAAGGGCCAAATCCCGAAGTGTGATGCTAGCCACGCACCCGTCATCCTCCTTCCCGCTTCCCGTGATCCCCATGCGCGCCGATCTCTCGCTATTTGTTTCGCATCATGCTATTGGCCTCCATCATGCCGCGTTTAATTCATTCATTTCACACCACTAATTTAATTCATTTCATGCCGCCGAAGCTCAGCCCGCGGATGAGATACTTCCGGACGAATATCGTAAATATGATGACGGGGGAGAGGAATATCGTTGCGGCGGCTGTTATATTTCCCCAATCTATCCCGAAGAACGCATGAAATCCGCTAAGGGCAACCGGAGCCGTCACGGCCACCCTGTTAGTAAGAATAAGAGCCAGCATGAATTCATTCAGGGTCTGTATGAGGCAGAATACCGCAGTCGTGGCGATTCCAGCGGATACCAAGGGGAGGCTGACCTTGGAAAATACCTCGAACGGGGAGTAGCCGTCAAGCATGCCAGACTCCTCGAGGTCGCGCGGGACCTCATCAAACATCCCCTTCATAAGCCAGACCGTAAAGGAAATGTTGAATATACTGTAGATAAGGATCAAGGCAATGTGGGTATCGAGCAGGCCAAGGGCCCGGAATATCATATACATTGGGACTATGATCGCAATGACAGGCAGCATCCTTAGAGATAGCATCCAAAATAGCAGGTTCTCGCTCAAGCGTATGGGATATCTCGATAGCCCATACGCCGTAAGCGTCCCAAGGATAACTGAAAAGACCGAAGAAGCGACTGCAATGATTATGCTGTTCTTGAACCCCGTCATGAAGGGCGAGTGCAACACGAATGAATAGTAGCCCAGAGACGGTTTGAATATGAACTTCGGAGGTATCGCCAGTATCTCAACCCTGGTTTTAAAGGAGGTAAGAAATAGCCACAACAACGGAAAGACGAATATCGCGGTCACCAATATCGTAAGAAGGTAAATCAACACCGTGCGAAAGTTGACATTCCTCATCCTCGCTTCTCCCCCCTCAAGATATAGCCTTTTGCGATTGGGGCTTCCCCTTTATCACTTTCATAAGTATGGTTACTATGATATTCACGATAATAACCATGACCCAGGACAGGGCTGCAGCCTTACCGATCTGGAAGAACTGGTAGCCATATTTATAGGCTGCAAGCGATAAAGTCTGAGTGCTATTGCCGGGACCTCCACCGGTCAGGATGTATACCAGGTCGAACATCCTGAAGGAATCTATTGTTCGCAACAGTGTTGCAAGAAGTATAGAAGGCTTGAGGTATGGGAGGGTTATCTTCCTGAATTGGAGCCAGCTCGATGCCCGGTCCAGGCTCGCGGCCTCATATTCCTCAACTGGAACGGTCTGGAGCCCCGCGAGTATTATCAGGACCATGAACGGCGTCCACTGCCATACATCCACAAGAATTATCGATGGCAACGCGAGGGCGCGGCTTGTGAGCCAGCTTACAGGCCCGGTCCCCACGAGCGACAAGAACCAGTTGATTATGCCGAATTGGGAATCGTACATAAACTTCCAGAAGTATCCTAAGACCAGCGGAGATAGCATCATCGGGATGAAAATCAGCAGCTGAAACAGGCCAAACCCCTTCCAGCGCCTGTTTAAAAGGATCGCGATAACCATGCCGAGCACCAGCTCTATGCTGACCGTGGACGCGACGATTATAAGGGTATTCAGGGCTGAAATCCAGAAATCCGGGTCCTTGAGAAGAAAGGCGTAATTGCCAAGGCCGACGAACTTCGCCCCTCCCCCAGTCAGGGTGTAATCAAACAGGCTTATATAGAGCGAGTAAATTAGAGGGAATATGGTCAGTGCTATAAGATAAGCGACCGTTGGCACATACAGGATGGCTTGAAGCATACGCATCTGAGCCCCTTCCCGGATGGACTCTTTTGATGGCACCCTTTGCTCTAAAGCAGCACCGGAGCTAATAGTAATCGCCCCTTTCTATCCTCATGTATATCCGGTATACCCGGGCGGGGCCCCCGGAGCAAACCCGGCCAGGCTTTCAGCTCATTCAAGCGGTTCCAAGGCATGCGTTTGGAGGCCCCCAAGTTCCGGTCCGCCTTCATATTTCCTAAGTTCCTAATCCACTATTTAGTCATTTTTAGGCTTATACTGCCTGTTGGAGTCGTAAATGGAATCCAGTATCTTGGCTGCATGGTCCAGGGCTTCCTTCGCGCTCGCCCTGCCGCTATAGACCAGGTTCAACTCCTTCTGGATGGTATCGAGCAACTCAGCATATGGCGGGATATTCCAGAAATCGCGCACATATGGGATCGAGTCCGCAAAAGCGCGATTCCAGGGATTGCTAGCCCTGTTGGCCTCCATCATATCCTTCCTCGACGAGAAGAATGATGCCTCTGGTATGCTGAGGAGCCTTTGCTGCGTCTCCTTGGAAACGAACCACAGCATGTACTGCCAGGCTTCCTTCTTATTCTTGGAATACCGGTTGATGCCCATGCCCTGGCACCCATACATGGCCACCCGGCCCTTTGGGCCCGCTGGCAACGGTGCGAACCCGATCTTGCCAACAACCTTAGATATGGCTGGATTGTCCATCAGCCCTCCGACCAGGTTCCACTCCTCGCAGAGGGCAACCTTGCCCTGGGTCAGAGCGTTCAGCTTCTCGTCCATTTGATAGTTCGGCGTGTCCGGGGCGGCAAGCCCCTCCTTGTAGAACGATGCAAAGAACTCCAGGGATTCAATATTCTGCTTGCTGTTGACGACACCCTCAGCCTTCCACTCGTCCTCGTCCCACAGCGAGCCTCCCCAGCTCCACATCATCGGGAAGTAGTCCATGGATATGAAGTCTGCAGTGCGCGATGCAGAGAATGTGGTGCCATACATGCGCGGGGGATCATTGAACTTCTTTGCAAGCTCCTTATACTCGTACCACGTCTTCGGTGGCGTCGGAATGAGGTCCTTGCGGTAGAACAGGATCTGGGCATTCAAGCTCCAGGGAAGGCCGTAGACCGGGGCCTTCTTAGCAGCCTCGTAGTCCTTCTTGACAAATAGCTGTTCCTCATTGTTAGGATAGGTCATGAGGCGTAAACACACTTCCGGGATGAATGTATCCACGGAAACGGGACAGCCCGGCGCCTGCAGGTATTCCTTCGTATCAAGCCTCTCGAGGCCTTGAGCCGCCACATACCCGCCAAGCCACTGGGAGTCGTAGTTTATGATATCGTAATATGGACTCTTGCCTGCGAGTTCCTGCTTCGCCTTTTGTTCGCAGAAGGCATAGGGCAGAGCCTCGACCACGACCTTGATGCCCGTCTTGGGGGTGAAATACTGGTCGGCGAGCTTCTGCTCTATCGTAGCCTGAGGCCAGTTCAGCGTGAGAATGTGCAACACTTTTCCGCTCGCTCCAGCATTGACGCTGATCGCCATTAAGCACACGAGGGTCAACATGACTATAATGTAGGAAAGACGTTTCATAGTTACGCATTACCTCCCTGATACTAAAGTAGTTTTAGCCTCCTTCTAGCATCGAACCCGAGAGATAATGAAACCCAGCATTGCCTTTCGTCCCTAAATCCCTGCAAGACCCGATCATCTACCCTATGATCTACCCCCTTTACCCGGATATCCTTGAATCGCGTCCTTGACTTATTGAATCCCACCTCCTGCCATGTTGAGAACTCTTCTAATACTGTTCATTTTGCACACACTACGTCGAGAGGGAGGCCGTACGCCAATGTGCCGTTAGCGTTCATAAAGATATCATCGTCAAGCGTAAGTCCGAGATCAGCGCCGTCGGTGACAGCACCACGCACATTCCTGACCTTCACCGAATCCCCCATATTGGCGACCGTTATGCCCGCAGCGAGGAGCTTCTCATAGAGCTCGTTATCGGGCACTGTGTGGGCGAGGACCACGGTATCAATGGCCAGCTTCGTCCGCCTGAATTTGTTATCCTCGACAACGACCTCCCCTTCGCCTATCTCCCTTACGATCGTGCTGGTGAATATCTTCGCAGGTATCTCGATCGTCCGGCCCTTCAACCCCTCACCATTACTTCCTGCGAGCCTCTTCATCAAAACGTCCCTGTGAATGGGCTCAAGGTTTGAAGCGAATTCACGGGCCTCGGTCACCACCGTCACCTCTTTGCCCTGGAAGGCCAGCATCTCCGCTGTGTCGGCGGCAGCGAAGTGATCTCCCCATACAAGCACCCTCTGCCCGGTCTCGACCGGCGGCTCCTTGTCGGTGGGGTGATACTCGCAAGTAGTCTTGTTGCACCCCATGACATCCTCAAATGTCACTGCCCTGTCGATGCCGGGTATGTCGGGCCTCAAGGTCCTGGCTCCGGTCCCGCAAAGCACCACATCGAAGTCCTTTACATCATCAGGGCCCGCTACCTCCCTGCGCAGCTGAACATCGACGTTGAGCTTCTCGAGTTGCCGGCGTATCCAGTCCATGTACCATTTCATCTTTTGCTTGCCGGGCACCATGCAACAATATCTCATTGCGCCGCCTAGCTCGCCGTCCTTCTCGAATATCGTAACCTTGTGCCCGCGAATCGTCGCGACCCTAGCGGCCTCCATGCCCGCCGGGCCACCTCCTATGATGGCCACCCTGAGGCTCTTCCGGGCCGGCTTCATGTTGAGGAAGCGCATGTCACCGACCGCAGGATTTATAGCGCATCGCATTTCGCGCTTGATCATCAGGGACTCCTGCCAGCACCCGACCAGGCACGATATGCACTTACGGATCTCCTTCGTCTCTCCCGCTTTTGCCTTGTTCGCCCAGTAAGGATCGGCAACCAATTGACGGGAGAGGCCGACCATGTCCGTCTTGCCTTCCCGAATGATCCTATCGCAATACTCAGGATCTCGAAGTGTGTGACTCGTGATGACAGGGATCTTAACCACGCTCTTGATCGCTTCTGCGCTATAAGTGTTCCATCCCTGCGGGTAATACATGGGATCCATTGTGGGGCCGGGGACATCGAATATGCCCGCGCTTATATCGAGAGCAGCAACTCCCGCCTCCTCGAACATCTTGGCCACCTTCTTGCTCTCCTCTATATCGCGGCCCCCTTCGATCCACTCGTCGCCCGAGTAGCGGATCAGCACGGGGAAGTCGTCACCGCACTTCTCCTTGATGCGAGCTATGATCTCGAGCGGGAACCTCATCCTGTTTCGCAGCGAGCCACCAAAGCGATCATGGCGTTTATTGGTGTAGGGGCTCATGAACTGGGCGATGAGGTAGCCATGGGCTCCATGGAGCTCGACAGCGTCGAACCCCGCCTGTTGCACCCGCCATGCAGCCTCGGCGAACTTTTCTATCAGGTCGTAGATTTCCTCCACAGTCATGGCACGGGCTATCTTGCCCTTTCTCTGTCCTCCAGCATAGACCACCTCATGGCCTGCTGAGCCGGGGAGATCGCTGATCATATCGCTGCACGATACCTGACCATAGCGCGGCACGGCCGCCTGGCGGCCTGGATGCTGGATCTGCACGGCGCACTTCGCCCCGAAGCGCTGCATTGCAGATGCGAGACGATGCAGGCCTGGGATGTAGATATCGCTGTCCACGGAAATGCAAGTCACCGTGGGACGGCCGGTTTCCTTATCGGGCGTTGAGGCCCCGACGATAATGAAACCCGTCCCTCCCTTCGCCACTTCAGCGTGATAGGCGATGACTCGCTCGTTGATGCCGCCGTCCGCGTCGGCGGAGCTTATGTCGGTTGGGACATGAACTATCCGATTTTTAATCATAACATTTCCAATCTTGATTGGTTGAAAAAGATTGGGAAAATACATATTATCCATATCTATCTCATTCCCTCCCGAATGATACGAATGGTAATGGCACTATGGCAGTGTCTTCAACTTGAGCCATATTTAGAATCCTCTAGAGTCAGCCTATCGATCCTATCGATCTGGCTCAGACGCCCGGGGCCCGCCTTCCGCCTCCCTCCTGAGACATTCCTCCATGATGGCCTCGGTCGCTGTCGCGCCGAACCTGGTGCAACCGGCGGCCCTTACCTGTATCGCCGCCTCGAGCGTCCTCACCCCGCCCGCGGCCTTGATTTTCACCTTCGGGCTGACCGAGCGCCTCATGAGCTCGATGTCTGGTATCGTCGCGCCACCTGGTCCGAAACCCGTCGATGTCTTGACATAATCAGCACCTGCCCGCTCGCAAATCTGGCAAGCCATCACCTTCAACTCATCCGTCAGGTAGCAGTTCTCGAGGATAACCTTAACCACGACCCCGCGGGCGTGCGCCATCTCAACGATCGCCTTGATCTCCCTCTCTATATAATCATAATCGTGCGAAAGCAACTTCCCGATGTTTAGAACCATATCGATTTCAACTGCGCCGTTTTTTATCGCCTCCTCAGCCTCAAAAAGCTTGGTTGCAGTAGTGTGGGCTCCATGGGGGAACCCAATAACCGTGGTAACCAGGACATCACTGTCTTTCAGGAGTTCCTTCGCCCGGGTCACATCGCTCGGCCGGACACACACCGAGGCTACGTTGTACTTCTTTGCAATCTCACAACCTTTAACTATATCATCGTCTGTAAGATTCGGCCGCAAGAGAGAGTGGTCGATCATCTCGGCTATCTCCCGGCAGCTGACTTCCTGCATAGCACAACGCCATCCTTTCTCTTCTCTCTATGTGCCATGTGTCTAAGCTAGGGATTCGTGACTTCCCGCCGTTCTCGAATCCATCACCAGACAGCAACGCGCCCGGCGAAGCGGCGGTTAAATAATAGACAATTATTCATCTTTTTAGAACTGAATACGATATTGACATGTAATGCGGGTATCCTGGTACGGACATCATACTCATCATTTATATCATGCTTATCCTGATACCAGGTTACCATTGGCATATATTCCAGTCAACGCATTGTGCGGGCCATGGACTCCTAAAAAGTCCCGAATAGTACTGGTACAGGGCAAATCGGGGATATGTTCGAACCCCTTTTGATTCTTCAGCCTATACGATCCTGGAAGGCGTTGATTCCAAAAATGATCACTTAAAAAGCCTTTAACGCGAAAAGCCTTTGGCGAGTACACAGCGCATACTCAACGCGTAGATATTGGCAACCGATACGAAGCCTTGTAGATATACATCCTTCCCACGGTACACGAAGCGGGGGGATGTAGCGGGCAGGCCTTTCGCCTCTGGCCCTGCCAGCTCACACCCCGCCCACGCGCGCATTTCATAGAATTCCTCCAGATTTGCTGCCGGTTATTCGTCGACTCAAGACATCCGTCAACCTAAGACACTCCTGGTCACATCAACATACTGCTTTACCTTCTGCAATGCTTTATCAGCCGAATCGATTACAGACCCCTCTATACGAATTGTATAATCCACCCGCCCGTCGCAGGTAGCCTTTATCCACTCTACCTGTTGGCGCATGCTCTCCTCTGTGGCCATTTGAATATCAGACGCGGGATCCAAACATATCTCAATCGCAATGTCCGGACCGAAGACTTCAACGGCTGCATTTAGATCAGTCCATGGACCTCTATGAAACATGCGTAAATTAGGGATCTCCTTGATGTACCTCATTAAGTCGGTTGTATTACCACAGCTATGCCAGTATGCGATGCCGCCGTGAAATGCGCTGAGCCTTTGTTCTGATGGTAAGACGAAGTCCCTATACATACCGGGCGATAAGAGAGGACAATTGACCTCATCATTATAGAGATTCCCAGGCTGGATCAGCGTCTTCATAAACTTGAAACGCTCCCTGGTCCACTCCATCCGGCATTCAGCAATAAAATTTATAAGCTCTCTTACAAAAGACGGCCGATCGTACATATCCATGACTATCCTGTCCATGCCTCTCAGGTGCAACGCTACAGCGAAGGGGCTACGGCCCCATTCGGGAAAGGCCACTGTAAAATCCTCATCGAGCAGCTCTCCGATGCCGCTATAAAGCCTGTGAGCGACGGGCATCAGCCCGCTCTTATAAAAATCCGGCCTGGGAAGACGAGCTAAATCAGATTCGTCGTTTATAACTGGTTTTTTCCCAATCCAGGGATCTGCTCCAGGCTCGAAAACTACCTCCACGCCAAAGAAACTAGGCTCAAATGGGACGCCAAGCCAAATGGGAACGACCTTGCCAGCGCAGGCATCATCATCAAAGTTTCTAAAGCGAAACAGCATCATCCTTAGCTGGCTTTCCAAGTAAACCGCCGGATCATTGTAATATTCTTTCAAATCAAAGCCAAGAATCCTCGACCACATGGAATTCTCACAATCGGCGTAAAAGGGCGCCTTACGGCTCCCCCTCTTTGGAATGCCACGCCAGTGGTCTCTAGCATCTCCCTCCTGTTTTTCCCAAAAAGCAATCCTTCTTTCATTCTCAGGGCTTTCGACGATCGTACGAACTCCATCCTGTAGCTTCTTGATCCGATCAAGTTGCTCCGTGTTCATCTACGTTACCTCCATACATCCCAGAATCCTAAATAGTATTGCGAGATTCCCTATTGGTTACTTACTTTATCGCTCCAAATGTGAGACCCCGAACGAGATGCTTCTGGATAGCAATAATGAAGACCAATCCCGGCAATATGGCGAGAACCCCGGCTGCCGACAATCCTCCCCAATCCACCGCCAAGTAGCCCACAAACTCCGTCGCCATATACACTGGCAGGGTGCGAACATTAAAACTCGTTAAGCTCAAGGCAAATATAAATTCATTCCAGGCGAATAGAAAACTCAACATTGCAGTCGCAACAAGACCCGGTGCAACTAAAGGCACAACAATGCTTCTTAATGCTCCAACCTGGGAGCAACCGTCAACCATTGCTGCTTCCTCGAGTTCCTGAGGTATACCCATAAAAAAGCCCCTCATCATCCAAACTACGAGGGCTAGGTTCACCAGGATACCAGCCAGTATTAATCCTATATAGGTGTCACTTATACCAAGGTAGTGGAAGATGCGAACAAATGGAACGATAACCACTATAGGGGGCATCATCTTTGTAGAAAGCACAAAGAAACCAATGTCCTCTCGTCCGCGGAACCTAAAACGAGATAGGGCATAGCCGAAGGGGGTGCCCACTAGTAAAGTAATGACAACCGAACCAAGTCCTACAATTAAGCTATCTCGAAATGCAGAAAGAAATCCATGTCTATGTAGCGTTGCAATGTAGTTTTGGAGAGTAGGCTTAAAAATGAATTTGGGTGGGATAGCAATGGCATCAAAGGAGCTCTTAAACGATTGTAGAATTATCCAAAGTAACGGGAACAAGACCACTATCGCCGCTATTGTTAAAATAATATGCTTAGCTAGGTTTAAGAGCATGGCATCCTTTCTTTTCCTTCCCAATTCTTACTCACCCCTGCCTTATTGATCAAGGACGCGCACAACCCTCTTGCATATTATGAGGGTCACTATTAGCATTATCACGCCTATTACGGCCCCGACCTCCAGTCTGTGGAAACGGAAGCTCTCCAGGTAAGCCCGGATGATCCAGGTTTCCGTTGCGTGACCAGGACCTCCCTTAGTTATGGTGTAGATCACATCAAATGCCTTAAATGCTTCAAGTCCACGGAAGATCAAAGCAATTGCCATAATCGGCTTTAGCAGCGGGATGGTAACAGACCAAAAGCATTGAAATGGCGAGGCGCCGTCGATCAGGGCCGCTTCAAATGGTTCTTTAGGAAGCATCTGGAGCCCTGCATACAGGATCAGCATCATGAATGGCGTCCACTGCCATACATCGATCATGATCACCGAAGGTAACGCCAGGGCTATATCTGTAGTCCAGCCTAGAGGTCTTATGCCAAATAATCCTATTAGGTAGTTTACAACCCCGTAAAGTGGATTCAATAACATATTCCAGGTAAGGCCTGTTACCACCGGGCTTACCGCTATGGGTAAAATAAAGATGGTACGATAGATAGCTACGCCCTTACCTATACTGTTTAGAATAAGTGCCAGACCCAATCCCAGGATGAAACTCATAATTATAGAGCCCGCTGTAAACAGTAATGTATTCAAGCTATTAGACCAGAACTCGTTACTTGTAAACAAGCTGATAAAATTCTGTAGCCCGACAAAGACGAGTCGGTTTGTGCCGCCCCCCGTGGATTGGAAGCACAGCGTTATCGCATATATGGTAGGATATAACAATAGGACAAACAACACTACTGTTATGGGCAAGGTAAGTAGATATGGTAGTGGCTTGGTTCTCCCGTGTTTCATTTTTTCCTCTCTTCTCGCGGCTTTATTTTAACAGGCGAACTCGGCGGATTGTCCCGGCATCACCATAGACAATCCGCCTTAATGACACCCCAGATATATTAACCAGCTATTAATGACTCACCTGCAATAACCCACTTGTCACTTGCTTGCCTTGATCTCCGCAAGCATCTTTTGCCATGCCTTATCTACCGAAGCGAGGTCGGGCGCTTTCTTGGTGGAGAAAGCCTCCTGCACCTCGGCGCGGACAACATCCATCATTTCAAAGAATCGCATGTTGGCAGGTGAGATCACGGCCGTCTTAAGGGTTGTCGCTACGCTATCGACAAAATCCTTGGGGAATGTCTTAGCAAAGCCAGGATCTCCCCACACAGAGCTCCGCGGGGCGAGTACACCCTTCAATGCCAGCTGCAGTTGGATCTGTTTGGACGTTGCCCATTCTATGAAGAGCCAACCGGCGGCTTTCTTCTTTGATTTCGGGTTGAGTGAGATCGACCAGTAGTGCGAATGGGCAATACGCCCGACCGGCCCTTTTGGAAATGGAGCTATACCTATCTTGCCAGCTACGGTGGAACGCTTTGGATCCTCAAGCCTGGAATAGATTACAGAAGAGTCAAGGACCATGGCAGCCCTTCCGGTGATCATAGCTGTATTGATTTCATCCCAGCCGAATGATGTCACCCCTGGGGGTGTATACTGAAGTAGCTTCAGGTACATCTCCACTCCCGCTTTGCTCCCCGGGGAATTGATGTGGGATTTGAAGTCTTTTATCGTCATATAATCTCCGCCATAGGAACGAACAACGCCATACATCGGCCACCACAGGTCCTGGCCACCCCGTATTGTAATGCCGTAGAGCTTGGTCTTTTGCTGTATTGTTTTAGCAGCATCAAGCAATTCATCAAAGGTATCTGGAACATTCAAACCCAGCTGGTCAAATATGTCCTTGCGATAGACAAGGACCTGCGCCTCCGCAGTTATAGGTATTCTGTCTTTGTAAGAAGCACCAACGGTCGCGACCGCCCGCGCCCCCGGGAAGAAATCCTGCCAGTCATACCACTTGGCATCAGTCAAAGCTGGGTTGGTGAGATAGTCGTCGAGGGGTTCAGTCCACTTTTCAAGGGTATATTTAGGAGCATCATAGTACTGGCTCATGAATACATCAAAACCAAATATACCCGCAGTCATGTCCGCCGGGACCTTGGTCAAAAATTCCTGCTCCGGCAGCTTGGTAACACGGACCTCTATACCTGTCAGCTTTTCGAATTGTGGGATCAAGGGCTCAATTGCTTCTTGCCACGGGTGAATCGAGAATAATACATCGATTGTCTGTCCAGAGAATTGCTTCCAATTTATATTTTGACTAAATTCGCCGGGTATTGGTTGCGCCGCCCACACGCCAGATACCAGTACCACCATGATGATAAAGCAGCAAACCAAACTTACGTGGACCAGTCTTCTCATAATTCGCCTTCCCCTCCTAATATAACTTGGGTTACACGCTGTTTGACTTTGACTCGCCTACGGGCACCTATTCTGCGTCTAAAACTTCTTTGCCAGCTCACCTCCATAATCCATGCTGTCCAGGCGAAATCTCCTTATCTTTTCACCCGCCCTTGCCCCCGCGAGCGGCATTGCGGCGCAGGCCTTACTGCCGCCTAGGTGCCTACCCTACCCCTATCCCATCGCCCTCATCGAGAGCTCGTGCAATCTGCTGCTTTTTACAACCCGGCGGAATTCCACATCCTTTTTAATAAGGGTGCTATAGACCTTGGCCATCTCCTCAAGGGCGTCCTCAACCCCCATTACCCCGGTCAAGGCATGGGAGCCGTAAAGAGAGGTAACCTCCATCAATGCCCTTGCCTCCCTGTAACGTCCCCAGCCCCGCCCCTTCCTCCACGCCCGCTCGATCACGCCTGCGCATGGGTTTCGCTTGTTAAATGTCGAATCCTGGACGATGGAAAGCCAATATGGAATGACGCCCTGGTTCATATAAACCCTTGCGACATCAGGCGAAGCACCCGTTGCAAACTTGATGAACTCAAACGCCTCAGCCTTGTGCTGGGAATCATATGGTATGGCGAGCTCCCAGCCGGCGACCTGAGGGCACTCGGGCGGGAAGAGGGCATACCCAAGCTTGCCGGCCACCTCAGAATAATCCGGGTTCTCGAGGCATCCTATCAAAGAGCTCCAGTTCATCATCATAGCCACATCGCCTTCGGCCATTATCTTCACGCCATCAAAGACGCTGTGGTTGACGCTCTGGGGCGGTGAGAATTCGAGTAGAGACTTATAAAACTCCAGGGCCCTCCGTCCCGCCGGCGAATTCACGATAGGGACCAGATCGCTATCGAAGAGATCGCCTCCAAATGCCCAGAGAAAGCCTATGAAGTCCTCCGCAAGATCAGCGCCGGTTCGCTTGGCGTTGAGCGCTGTTCCGAAGGGGATATGCCCCCCGCTTTCATCAACCGAATTGGTAAGCACCCTCGCAGCGTGAGCGTATTCATCAGGCGTTCGCGGCGCCTGCAAACCATACTTTGAAAACAGGTCCTTCCTGTAAAGCAACACGTACACATCATTCTGCACTGGTATCCCGAATCTTCTTTCGCCGACGCCAGGTATGTAAAAAGCACAAGTATGGTCGATAACCGGGCGACCATCAGGTCCTTTGAGATAATCGCGAGAGAAGTCCAGGCCTGATTCTTGTATATATGGATCGAGAACCTCCAGCTTGCCGCCGAGGACATACTCAGGCATCAACGAAAATGGGACCATGATTATATCAGTATGCCCGGCGTGGTGTATAAATTCGGTGTAAAAATGCTCATGAACAGCTTCGTATGGAGCCGAGATCACGTTGATCTGGATATCTTCGTGAAGGCGCATAAACTCCTCGGCTAACGGGCGCCCTATCAGGTTTGCATGAAAATCCGGGGCGAGAAAGGTAAGGCGAGTCTTAACCCGGATCCCCGGCTGCGTTATGAAGGTTCCACGCCCTTTCTCGCGTCGCAGCAGACCTTCACGCTCCAAATCGTCAAACGCCTGGCGTATGGTGGGCCTGCTCACTCCGTATATGCTGCAGAGCTCCACTTCTGCGGGAATTTTATCTCCAGGTCGATATTTCCCCTCAGCGATATCCTTCAGGAGGGCCTCTTTCACTTGAAGGTAATAAGGTATTGTGCTAGCTTTATCTATCAACCCGACCTGCCCCTATTATCGTAGTTGAGCTGCAATAAAACATACTGAACTTTGCATGTAAGTGATCAATGTTACAACTATAGGCAATTCATAGAGGTTAAGTCATTACTTTTCTATATTTCCTACCTTGGCAGTACTAACATTTCGACGCCGATTTAGAAATTCCTCCTTGTTATAACCCATTTTAAATCATGGGAGCAGGAAAGAACGTAGCAGGATAGAATCCGTAAAATTGAGGATTCTTATCATGCAATATCGCAGTATCACATGCAGCATCGCAGTACGAGAGGCATGAGAGAACATAGATAAAAAATCAAGGAGGATTGAATTCCATGAACCAGTATGAATTCCCCAGAGGCTTCCTGTGGGGCGTTGCAACGGCTGCGTATCAGATCGAGGGAGCGCCAGCCGAGGATGGAAAGGGCGAGTCGATATGGGACCGCTTCAGCCACACGCCCGGCAACATCTTGAACGGCGACACGGGCGATGTGGCCTGCGACCACTATCACCGGTATCGCGACGATGTTCGCATCATGAGGGACCTCGGCGTGACGGCCTATCGTTTCTCCATCTCATGGCCGCGCGTGCTGTCAACAGGCAAGGGCCAGGTCAACCGCAAGGGCCTCGACTTTTACAGCCGCCTCGTGGACCTGCTCCTCGAAGCAGACATAAAGCCCGCCGTTACCCTGTATCATTGGGACCTGCCGCAGGCGCTACAGGATAAAGGGGGCTGGGTCAACAGGGCCACAACAGACTATTTTGCAGAATATGCCTCCATAGTCTTCAACGAGCTCGGAGACAGGGTCCCGATGTGGATCACCCACAATGAGCCGTGGGTGACCGCCTACGCCGGCCACGCCCTCGGCGTGCACGCGCCGGGGCTCAAAGATCTCCCATCTGCGATCCAGGTATCCCATCACCTGCTGCTCTCCCACGGCAAGGCAGTCCAGGCCTTCCGCGACCTGGGGATAAAGGAGGGCAGAATCGGGATAACGTTGAATCTTCATCCCGTATACCCCGCATCTTCAGAAGAATCGGATACGACCGTCGCCCGGCGGGCGGACGGCACTAGCAACAGGTGGTTTCTGGATCCGATCTTCAAAGGCGCCTACCCTGAAGACATATGGGAACTGTTTAAGGAGAAGGTCAGGGCCCCCAAGATGGAAGAAGGGGATTTTGAGCTGATCGGGTCCCCGGTGGACTTCCTCGGCGTAAACTACTATTTCAGAAACGTGGTCCGCGCTCTCGGACCGGACGACGAAGGCGACGCAAGCCCGCTGGACCGCATAATCGGAGGCGCGCCGGTGCGGCCCGAAGGCAAGTACACTGAGATGGGCTGGGAGGTGTACCCTGAAGGCATCTACGACCTTCTCACGCGAATCCGGCGCGACTACGGCGACGTGCCGCTCTACATCACTGAAAACGGAGCCGCCTATGAAGACCGGGTCAATGAGGCGGGCAAGGCAGAGGACGACGACCGCCTCGATTATATTAAAGCCCACCTCATCCAGGTCCACCACGCGATAGGGGACGGCGTTAATGTCGCCGGGTATTTCGTATGGTCGCTGATGGATAATTTTGAATGGGCCTATGGCTACAGCAAGCGCTTCGGGCTCATCTACGTTGACTACCGCACGCCCGACCGCGATCGCACTTGGAAGAAGAGCGCCTTCTGGTACAGAGATGTGATCAAGAATAACGCGGTGACCATAAAGGATTAACGATTAGAATTTCTTGCCTACCGGGACCTGAAGTCCGCCGGACTTTTCCGGGTAGCAGTATCAGCAGTTGATGCACACTGAGCTGGCGGCATCCCTCTGTTCCGCCAGCTCAGCACTTACATGCCCCCGGCCCTCCGCGCCACCTGGAGGTAAGAGTCGCAGTAAACCTCCTTATTAAGGAGGATCCTCGCCGTCGCCATCGCGTCCATGAGCTCGGCGTCTGTCACGTCCAGGATCGCCCCGTCGAGGCCGGCCGCCATCGCCATGACGAGGAAGACCCTGTTTACGAGGCTGCGATTCTTCGTCTTCTGGGACACGTTGCTCAATCCCACGAGTGTGCGCGGCGGAGGGTCAGCCAGGAGCTTGACCTGCCTTATGGTTTCCAGAACCTCCACAGCGTGCTCCTGCGCCACGCTCACCGGGAGGATGAGAGGATCTATAAAGAGGTCCGTGGTAGGTATGCCGTATTCATCGGCTGCTGCAACGATCTCCATGGCTATGGCGCAGCGGTCGTTGGCGTCCTTCGGGACGCCTTTTTCATTCATCGCAAGGCCTATTACATAGGCATTGTGCTCCTTTACGAGGGGCAGGATCGCCTCGAGCTTCGCCCTCTCCCCCGTTGTGGAATTGATTAGTGCCCGCCCCTTGTGCACACGGAGGCCAGCCCTTATGGCCTCTATGTTCATGGAATCGATGGAGATTGGAAGATCCACAGCCTCCTGGGCGGTCTTGACAAGCCACCCCATTACCTCCACCGGGTCTTCCACGGCAGGTCCCGTGTTTATGTCAAGGAAATGCGCCCCGGCGTCCCTCTGAGCCACGGCGAGGGCCCTTATCGGCTCGGGGTTGCGCTCCTGAATAGCCCGGGCCACGTCCTTGAATAGCCCGTTTATTCGCTCTCCCACCAAAAGCATAACATCACCCCCAATAAATATTCCTTAATTACACCCACCTACTGCCCGGCATCCGCCATCAACCCCGCTATATGCTCGCGTAGCTTCTCGAGGGCCAGCGGGTGGCGCAGGACTATGAGATCAGCCCCTGCCTGCAGGAGGGTGCTCGCCGTCATCATCTCCCAGAGTGGTCCCCTCATAGTCTCCGGGCCCCACTCAGGGAAGGCATCCTCCGTCTCCTTCGCCTCCTTCGCCCTCCAGGCTTCTTGACCCGCGAAGATCACAACGGGCATCGCCAACATCTTATCCCCCTGGAGCGAGCCGAGCCTCACGCGCTCCATGATTGAGTAACAGTATTCGATCCCGTAGCCGAGGGCCCCACTCATCGGGTCAATGACTATATTCTCGGCGGGGAGGCCCATCTCCGTAATGAGGATGTTCAGCTGCTTACATATGTTGATATCCAGCGGCGACTGGGCGATGATGTTGTGCTTATTCACCATGCAGGTCGCTACCAGGGACTTATAATTCTCCTGCTTGGCTATGCCCAAAAGGCAATTCTCGCCGGCGAGCGCCTC
Source organism: Bacillota bacterium (assembly GCA_013178125.1). Lineage (NCBI taxonomy): Bacteria > Bacillati > Bacillota > Bacillota bacterium. Next base: position 80,763 of record JABLXJ010000016.1, read on the forward strand.
CCCCACGGCAGGCATCACCTGGTTATCCTTGTCTGGGTCGCCGCACCCCACCACGATCAGGGGCACGCCCACCGCATCCCTCACAGCCGTCACGGTTTTCACCGCATCGTCGGGGCTGGAATTCTTGAGGTCAGGGTCAGCGCTCACAAGCCGGATCAATACAAGATCAGCGCCATACTCCTCAACACACTTCTGCGCCCACTCTACCGGATTGCCCAGTACATCCTTATACGGCTCCACCAGGGTCGCCGGCCATTCCTCGGGGACCATGTCGAATACCTCGAGCGCAAGCCCCGGCGGATTCGGCATCGTGCCTTCAAAATGCAAAAACGGTAGACCCGTCGCGCCCCCGAGCGTAACCACGCTCGCCCGCGTTCCCCCGGCATCCTTCTTGGCACCTATGGTGACCTCACGCACCTTGCCCGTCCATCGCTCCTTCAGGATCTCGACCGCCATCAGCTTCCCTCCAATCTAATCCAATCTATAATCTAATCCAATCTATAACCCCGATCTCCCAATCTTGCAAATCTATAACCCCAACCCTGTAAATAGCTCCCCCGCGGCGCGCACGGCCGGGGAGTCCCCGGGGAGGTCCGTTATTGACTTACCGTTGATATCGTTAGCCTCTATCTCAGGGTCAAAGGGGATAACCCCTGCCAGGCGAAGGCCCGCCGCCTCGATCTCCCATCTCAGCCGGTCGTCCAGGGCGCCTGTCGGCCCCGGGGCCTTCAGCACCACAAGGCGCCGGTCCTTCACCTTGAGCGAAAGGCCGCCCACGAGATCATCGATCCTCTTCGCCGAGCGTATCCCCTTGATCGTCGGGTCGCTGGTCACCAGGAGGATATCGACATCATTGGTAGTCCGCCTGCTCAGGTGCTCGAGGCCCGCCTCGTTATCCATCACAACAAACTTATACCCCCCGCTCAGGGAATCCATCATCTTGCGCAGCAGGTTATTCACATAACAATAGCAGCCCGGCCCCTCGGGCCCGCCCATAACAAGGAGATCGACACCCTTCCCTTCAGAGATAGAACCCTGGAGCCTGTATTCGATGAATGCTTCCTTAGTCATGCCGCTGGGAAGGGAATCCGCCTTGCGATTGCACTCGGACAGAATCCCAGCTATACTGGGCCCGGGCTTCATGCCCAGGGCCTCGCCTAAATTTGCGTTTGGGTCGGCGTCGACGGCCATGATCGGGGCGCCGCCCCTCTCGAGAAGGCGCCTGATCAAGAGCGCGCTGAGGGTGGTTTTCCCCGTTCCTCCCTTTCCTGCAACCGCTATTGTATATGCCATCAGAGGATCATCCTTTCTCTATCGTTCACCGTGGGGAAAAGGCTGAGGTCCGTGTGAGGTATGAAGAGGCCCGAGACGAATTCATCCATGAAGTCATTTCCCGCGCTAAGTTCAAGATAGGTCATCCGCCTCGCTATCGCCTCCGCCTCTCGCCGCGCCTTCCTCGAAAGCAGGTAAAGCTCCGCGCCCTTCACGGACGCGTTGCCCACATAGACGTAGCGCTCCCGCGGCAGGTCGGGCAAGAGCCCGATGCTTATGGCCCGGTCAACATCGAGGTAGTTGCCGAACCCGCCGGCGATCAGGATCCTGGATATGTCCTCAAGATCCATCCCCACCATCTTTAACAAAACCCTGATTCCCGCGTAGATAGCGGCCTTTGAACGTATCAGGTTTTTGACATCGCTCTCGGTGATCACAATATCCTCGCTGTTGCCGCTATCCTCCCCCCAGGCCAGCACGAACTCGGGCCCCTCGTCGCCTCGCCGCACCCGCTGCCCCCGTTGCCTCGTATGCCGCTTACCCTCTCGAGCTCCGTAGGCCGTTCCATAGGCCATATTGCAGGCCATATTGAATGCGCCGTTCCGCTCGATCACTCCCGCCCTGCGCAGCGAGGCGAGGCAATCCACGAGCCCGGAGCCGCATATGCCGAGGGGCCTTACCCCCCCAATAACACCGCACCTGACCTCGCCCGTTTCCGGGTCTATTTCGACCCGCTCTATAGCCCCGCGGACCGCTCTCATCCCAAACTTAACCCCCGCTCCCTCAAAGGCCGGCCCCGCCGAACAGGCGCACGCCAGGAGCCAGTCGCGGTTGCCGAGCACCATCTCCCCATTAGTCCCGATATCCACAAGGAGCTGTATCTCACCGGAATTCCCGATCCCGGTGGCGAGGACGCCCGATGTTATATCTCCCCCTACATAGCTGGCGATCCCGGGAAGGCAGTAAACCAACGCGCCCGGGTGCATCTCCAGTCCGAGCTCACCAGCCCTGACGGGCGGCACGAAGCTCGCCGCCGGCACGTAGGGTTCAAGGCGGATGTACCTCGGGACGATCCCGAGGAAAAGGTGGGTCATGGTGGTGTTGCCGGCGCAGGCCATCGCCCTTATCGCGTCAGGGGCGACCCCCCGCTCCGCGACAGCCTGGGCGATAAGCTCGTTTATCGTGCCAACCACGGCGCCCTGGAGCTCCCGGAGCCCGGCACCATGTTCGCCCGAACCATGTTCGTCCGCGTATATGATCCGCGAGATCACATCCTCGCCGTAGCGGACCTGCCGGTTGTATGTGCCGCGGACATCCACCGTCCGGCCCGTCGAGAGGTCTATAAGGTGAGTGACGACGGTGGTGGTCCCGATGTCCACCGCAAGGCCGTAATAAGGCTCCCCGGCCGCGGCGGCGCCAGGCAATACCTCTGCAATCTCGAAGCCATTGATCATCTCGGCCAGCGAGACCGTGACCTCCCAGTTTGAATTTCTGAGCACATCCGGGAGGCTCCGCAACACCCCGAGGCCTGTGTGCAGCAGCCTGGCCCCCTCCTTGAACTCTGCCGCCTGAATAGCAAGGTAGAGCCTGCTCAAATCGCTGGCGTTCTCCCCGAGGGAGGGCTCGGGCACCTTCACGCGAATCCTCCTGAATACCGGCGTGAGATCCTGCGCAAGGTCCTGGACGGGCCGGCAAGCCCCCCGGGCATCGAGGACCTGGATCTGGTGCTCGCCGGGCCCGGCAAGCCTGGACGCGGGCGGGATCTCAACCACGACGTCGCCCCGGACTACGGCCTGGCAGGCGAGCACGCGCAAGTGCCCGCCCTCACCCTCATCCCCTCCCCCGCTCACGCGGGCGGCGACAGGGCAGTCCACCAGGCCGCTTCTCACAATCACCGCGCACCTCCCGCACGCGCCGTTTCCGCCGCAGGCGCTCTGAATCTCGATACCAGCGAGGCGGGCCGCCTCAAGGAGGTTCAGTCCTTCTCCTACAGTCACTTTGATATTATCTGGTAAGAATGTTATCGTACATTCATTTGCGTTGATCTTGTCGCTACTCATATCGTTCATGCCGCCCATATCGCTCATTAATTAATAATCAATCGTCCGAGTTTGCGCCCATGAATTTCCGCCTCTTTTAGGACTCTCCTCGGGCGGGCGTCTGGCGTCTATGTTGCTCGCATCGATGTATTGTCGCATTGCCATTCCGCATTGCTGTTGCCGACTACGCGCTCCACTTCGCCTTCACAAATGAAGGAATCCCTGCGGATTCGCGAGGCCCGACCAGCACCTGCCACCCTGACTTCTCCTCGAGCTTCCCGCTCATGGCCGCCACATAACCCGGGATGATTACCCTCCGGTGCCTCACCCTGCCCTGAACCTCCGGGGCGCCCAGAGCCTCCGCGATCTTCTCCGCCGTAAACTTGCCCGCAGCCCACGCAGTAAGAACAGATGTCCCCTCCGTGTCGATGACCAGGAGGTGAGCGGGGATCTTGCTCGCCTCGATATCGCCCTGTACGGTGAAAAAGGTAAGCGAGAAATTGCTTGTAACATAAAGCGGTGAATCGTCCTTGGGCTCGCCGCCCACGGAATAGAGCTTCGCTTCAACCTGGATCGGTTTCTGCGGGTCGGTGTAGATGTTTTGTCGCAGCGTGAGGAGGGGGAGCACGAGCCACGGATAGCGCGACTTCAACACCACTATCCCCGCATATTTTGCGATATACACGCCCGCCTCCATGGCCTCATGATAGGGGTCGCTGGCCCCGACAAATGCCATGGCGGGGAACCCGAAGGTCCTGAACTTCTTCTTTATGGCAAGCCGCCTGATCTGGGTCAGGTCGGCGAGCCGGTCCGCGATCCCCGTCCTCCCCGGATCGAGAACCAGGTCCTTACATCCCGCCTTGATCACCTTGTCCGCGACGTTCGCAAGCTCATCCAGGCCCTCGCCGCGGACCGCCAGCGGGCAGTTGTACTTCCTGGCGAGCTCCGCCATATCCTTGAGGTTGGCCTGCGTAGCCGCGTAGATCAACGGTCTCCCGGCCCCTACGGCATCCAGGGCCCTCGCCATAGCAACAGGGTCCTGGCTTATGAGGATGAGCGGCAGCTTCGTGCGAGATACGATATAAGCGGCGCTCGCCGCGAAGGTAGCCGGGTCCCCTGAATCATTCCGGACTGCTATGAGGTTCACCCTCAATCTCTGGCCAACGCGTTCGAATTCCAGGCGGTTTACCTGTGAAACAACACCTGCAAGCCCGTCCTGACCCCCGTCCCGGGCCTGGTCCTGGCCCTGGCCCTGGTCACGGCTTAAGGCATCGCTCACCTCGAAGGCAAGGCCCGTTTCATGAAAGAATGTCTTGTCGTGCCGGAAAAGCACTGTCTCATCGCCGATATCCAGCTTCGCATCCCCGGTTCCTATCGTCACAAGCCTGATCGGCGGGGCCGATGCCGACTCCAGGGCCTGGCGCGCCTCGTCGGACACATAGGGGCAGGCATCCAGCGATGCCTTGGCGGCCGCGAGCTGCATGGCAAAGGCGAGGCACGTCGGCGGCCCGCATTCCCCGCAGTTCTTCTTGGGCAGGAGCTTATAGATTTCTAGACCCGTAAGCCCCATATCATACACCTCCTTCGCAACAACTAATAAGCTACTGAGCTACTGAGCTACTGAGCTATATAAACCTATCTGATCTGAATCAAGTTCGAATCAGATTTGAACCAGGGTGTGAAAGTTAAACGGGCTTCTCAGAGAGTTAACCAGACTTCCTCGGGCAGCAATTGCAATGAGCCCTAGCCTAAAAATTAGCCCTCACCTAAAGAAGAGGCGGCATGCTCAACGCAGGATGGCCCTTTTCTTCGAGGAAGGGCAGCACCTGCTCTATCGTCGTCCCCACCTTCTCATCGGCGATCTTATCGTAAAAGTCTACAAGGCCGAGCCCCTCGCTCCGTCTCAGGATATCCTCCCTGAGAAATTCCTTCAGCTCTGAAGGCATCCACACTACCCTTGCGAGGCCCCCATCAGCCTGTATGAACTTGCGGCTCGCTACATACGCCCTCCCATGGCCCATGAAGCCCGGCGTCTGCACGCCGCCCCCAACTGTCCCGGCGAGGGTCGAGAATTTCATCCCGCACGGGGTCTGCCCCGGGTACTCGCGATTCACGATCATCACGCCGTTCGCCTCGGGAAGGATGGCCATGATGCACTCGAAACAGCCGCAGGACGTCATGGGGTTTTCCATGAGGGTATAGAGGTTCACCGATTCAAGTGTACGATGGGACGCACTATACAAGAACTCGTTCACGCCCTTCCACTGGCCCTTGACCTCGTCGAGGCACTCACCCTTCAGAATCGGCTGATTGGGCCCGGTTGGCGTTATCTCATACGAGGCCTTGGCGTCGAGCCAGCTCACCGCCCCGCAGAGCCCGCTCCGCTCGGGAGCCACGATGCACACGTGATTGGGGGCAAACGACTGGCATAGGGTGCAGGAATAGAACGTGTCCACGGCCTCATCCGTGAGGCCTCGCAGGCGGGCATCCCGCGCGGCATACTTCTTCCGCGCAAGCTCCACATGCTCCAAAACCTGGGCCTCATCGGTCAGGATCGTGACCTGGACGCGGTCTACAATCGCGGGGAAATCCGACTTGAATTTAGCGTAGAGGATGTCGCCGTAATGCTTGATCTTGAAGCCGCGCGATACCGCATCCTTGCTTATCCTGAGCCAGCATATATCCCGTTGGGCTATATGCCAGCACCCCTCACAATAGTTTATGAAGTAATGAATGCGCCGCTCCAGGACAGGCTCGAAATCCTCCTGCATCTTGCGCCCGGCGACATCGACCACAAGGCCCAAGGGCATAGCGGTCCCGGCCGGTATCTCGTCCACATCCGGGCCTACCACGGTGATCCGCCCGTCCTCGACCTCGTCCATGGATTTCATCTGGACGAGCTCAAACGCCGGGGACCTCCCTCCGCCGAACTCAACATACATGTCCTCCTTGCGGATTCTCTCGCCCTCGAAAGCAGGGCCGTAAGTCACGGGAATCGGGATATCCACGATCTTGATCTTGATGTTCCTGAGCTCGAGCGCCGTCTGCACCATCTTCACATAATCCGGCTCGTAAACGAACTTTCCGGGTATCTCCTCAACCGGCTGGTCGCTGACGACGGGGAAGCCCAGGTGGATAGCGCCAAATTCCGCGGCGATCCTGACCTCGTCCAGCTCCCCAAGGGCGAGGACAAAGGCATCCACGCGCTCGGCCTGGTATTTCAGCATCTGGTCCCTATTGCCGGGAGGCACATTTCCAAAAGCGAGGCCCGCCCTCAGCGCGAAGTTGACCGCATGGATGGCCGCCGTAAAATGCCCGAGCGGGAACGCCATGTAGTCGACGCCCAGGCGCATCCCCTCATCGAGGAGTTGCTCAATGATGTTGTTTACCAGGATGACGAGTATCCCCTTTTTCTGAAGCTCCCTGAAGAGCTGCACGGCCGCCTTCGAATCCTGCGCTTCCCCTATAATGACCGCCACGCCCGGGATGGTGTCATCCACAAGCGGGACGCCGAGCTTCCTCAAAACCCCGTCCGAAACGAAGCCCATGTAGGGATCATTATAAGGGGCTACCCCATTTATGTATTTCAGAGCCTCGATGATCTCGGCGGCGAACAGCGTGGCCTCCCCGGCGAGCTTCGCATTCTCAAAGGTCGGCTCGTGCCTTATGTTGGCCTTGAATTTATTCAGGACCTTAGGGAGGTCCCCTATCACCGGGGTTTCCTCGCCGCTCAGGCTCCTTATCACAGGTAGCCTGTATGCCGTATCCGGGTAAGCCACGGGCCTATCCTCGCCATGGCGCCGTATGGCCTGGTTGAGCAGGATCTCAGCATAGCTTGTGGCGATGATCGAGCCCTCAATGGCCGCCTTGCATAATTCTCTGGACATTTCGCTTCCCTCCTCCCTCAAAGAATCCGGCCTTCTCGTCTATGAGGTCGATGAATGTAGCAAAGGTAAAGTCGTCGTGAAGAATCCGGTATTTGGCGTCGCCGCTTGCGTTGACGTTAACCCGTTTCTTTATAAGGGCGAGCACCACGCCGGCCTTCTCCACCCCGCCGACGAAGATCGCGCCCTTTATCATCCCGTCCTTCAGGACGAGCTTCCTGTACCAGTTGCCGGGTTTTCTGAGGGAGAGGACCTCAAACCCCTGGCCCCCACGGTCCGCCGGCCCTGCGTGCTCTCTTGTATGCCCCACCGCCTGCCCTCCAGGCTGACCTCCTGGCCGGCCTCCTACCTGCCCGCTACTTCCAGGTCCAGGCTGCACCCGCGGCGATGTGATCCCCATGGAGATCACGGGGACTCCAAACAGCTCCAGGGAATTCATCCCGATGCCCCCGGCATATTCGCGCTCCCTCCCGGCCATGTTGGAGCCGGCGACCTTGCCCTGCTCCACCGCCTGCGTCCACAGGGCGTTAACCCTCGGGCCTTCGTGAGCCACATCATACCCCTCGGCCACGTCCCCGGCGGCGTAAATATCCGGGACCGATGTCCTCATTCGACTGTCTACAAGGATGCCGCGATTGGTCTCGATCCCCGCGCCCAGGGCGAGCCCTATATTCGGCTCGACGCCCTTCCCGGTCACGACCATCTGGCATTCGATGCGCCTTCCAGTGTTGGTGACGACCCCCTCTACAGAGCCCCTTCCGGAGCTGCCAGTGCTGCCGGTGATCTCCGCGACATCCGCCCTCGTCTCGATCACGAGGCCGTGCTTCTCAAGGTGATCCCGCAGCATCTCCCCGGCCTCATCATCCACCATCTGCGAGAGGACCCGGCCCGAGCTCACCAACATATGCACGGCAAGGCCCCTCTCATACAGGGCATGAGCGACCTTCATGCCTACAAGGCCCCCGCCCACGATCACGGCCTTTTTCGACCGGCTTGCCCGGGCGAGGATGCGGTTCGCGTCGTTCCATGTGCGGAGGACAAACACCCCATCAAGGTGAGCCCCGGGGATGTCCGGGAGCTTGGCGTTCCCGCCTGTGGCTATAAGCAGGCGGTCATACGGGACCCTGACTCCGGCGTAGTCCTCCCGGCAGTCACCCGCGTCGGCGTCAAATTCATCTTTAAGAAAAACCATTCTCGCCTCAGGGTCTATCCTGACGGCCCTCCGGCCGAGCATCGCCTCAAAACCCATCTCTGAATAATAGCCCGGGCCCCTGAGGCACATATCCCCCTCGCTTATAGCCCCCGCGATGTAATATGACGTGAGACAGCGAGAATAGAACGGGTGAGGCTCATCCGAGATGATCGTGATACTGGCTTCCGGGTCAAGCCTCCTTATAGTCTCGGCCGCGCTCACCCCGGCGGCGCTATTCCCTATTATCACGTGCCTGGTGCGCTTTGCACTCATCGCGCCTCCTCGCCTCCTCTCTTTCTCTCCACTACTCCCTTCGCTGCCCTCTTTCCCGACCTCTTCCCTACCTCCCCGCCCTTTTCATCGCCACTCCCACCGCTTCCGCCCCGGCATGCATAGCTCCAGCTCCGCCCTTACCAGCCCCGGGCTTAACCTGCGGCATCGGTGGATGAACCGGCCGCGCCATACAACGCCCCGGCTGCCGCACCACGGGTGAACTTAAGCCGCCACCTTCGCTCGTCGAGCTTCCGGATGAGCTTCCTGGCGCTCGAGACGGGGTCGGTGTCGAAAATGAAGTAACCGCCATATACATCCTCGGCTATCTTGGTGACGACCTCGGTCACGAGGCTGCTGCCATAAACGGGAGGAATCACGCCAACATGGGTCGGGAGACCAAGGGCCACGGCCCATGCCCCTATGGAGACGGCCTTTTCGTTCATTGCCTCGGGCGCCGAGGCCACATAGGGGATGTCGCTGATATCGACCCCCATCTCGTTGGCCACCATCACGGCCAAGTCAACGGCGCGGGAATTGTCTACGCATGAGCCCATATGGAATATGAGGGGCAGCCTCACGTTGCGGCTCCCGCTCTCATTCTCGCTCTCGCTTCCGCTTTTGTTTCCGTTTCCACCCTCGTCCCCGCTTCCACCCATGTCTATAGCCTCATTCAACCTGCCGAGAAACCGTTTCAAGCCCTCGCCTGCATATTTATCTACCGCCTCAGGCGAAAGGTAGCCAGCCTTCGCGAAAGCCCCCGCCGCGCACCCCGTCGCCACGATGAAGACGTCATGCTTTGCAAGCTCCCGGGCTATGGTGAGGTGACCCTCATCCTGTTTCGCCTTGGTGTTCGTGCAGCCCGCAAAGAGGGCCATCCCCCGGAGCTCCCCGGACTCTATAGCATCGACGAGGACCCGTATAGGCCTCTCCCTGTTCACAAGGGAGAATATCTCGAGCATGGCCTCGAGGCTGAACCCCGCGGTGACATCGCTTTTGATATGCGGCACATGGACCTTATCGGGATTCCGGCTCTTGTAGGCATCGATTGCGACCCTTACGATCGCCCTGGCATCCTCCCTGGCGCTCGCCTCGCGGAACTCGATGTGGCAGGCGCCCGGGATCTTGGAGAACGGCATCGTCGTGATAATGCGCGTGTGGAAACACTCCGACAGGGTCTTGATGGCCGGCATTATGCACTGGAAATCCACCACCATGGCGTCGAGGGCCCCCGTCATTATGGCGAGCTCCTGCGATATGAAGTTGGTGGCAAGGGGCACCCCTTTGCGCATGAGAAGCTCGTTCGCGGTACAGCAGATTCCGACGATATTTATCCCCTTCGCCCCCACGGCCCTCGCTTCATCCTCCATCTCACGGGCCACGTCCACCACTATCTCGCTGAGGATCGGCGTGTGGCCGTGCACGGCGAGATTCACCTTCTCCGGGTCTATCACCCCAAGGTTGGCCTCGCTCCTCACGGGGCGCGGCGTCCCGAAGATAATATCCGTCAAGTCGGTGCTCAGGTGGCATCCCGCATAATCGGCGAGGGCGCACTTGAGCCCCCCGAAGATGAGGTTTATGGGGTCGGCATCAACCCCCATGAGGGTCCGGTGCATCACCTCGGCGATCGCGCCGTTTATGTTCGAAGGCATGATAGCGCACTCCTCAAACTTCCGGACCCTGCCCCCCGTCACTGTGGACCTGACCCATGTACAGGGCTGCTCCTCAAGCCTTGAAAAGTCCTCAAGTGCGGCGATTGTCACTTCTCTGACAATTTCCTCTACGCGCTTACCCCCCGTCTCGATGCCGAGCCTCTCCGCTATCCTCCTGGCCTTCTCAGGGTCCGCTATCCTGTAACCCGGAGCGTGGCCGTCCAGGTACGCCAGGAGCGTCAGGGCCACATGCCTCCCATGATCCGAGTGGGCGGCGGTCCCGCCAGCTATCATCCGGATGAGATTCCTCGAGACGATGGAATAATCCCTCGCCCCGCATATGCCCGCCTTCGCCCCTTCCCCGAACGGGTCGATCCTGCAAGGGCCCTGGAGGCAAATCCGGCAGCAAATGCCCAGGTTCCCGAACCCGCAGAGGGGTTCCTGGCTGGCGGCCCTGTCCCAGGCGGTTTCGAGGCCGTGCGATTGCGCTACCGAGAGCATCTCCTGACTTGCCGGGTCGGCGGATCTCTCCTTATAAATGGACATTTAGCCTCATCCTCCTTTCCCAATGATGAATACAAGAAGTATAATGAGAATCAATATTATGGGGTTACGGAGCAGGAAAGCCCTTGCATCCTATCATCTAACCTCACCGGCCTCCATACCGGACCCCATTAACGGCTCGAGGGCATGCTTCGGAACCGCAGGCTTCGCGATCAAAGCCCCGGTCGGGCAGTCCCTCACGCAAGCGGGTTCCTCCTGGTCGGGGCATCTATCGCATTTCAGCGCCACCCTGGAATCCTCATGGCGCTGGATTACCCCGTATGGGCACACCATCACGCACATCCAGCAGCCAACGCACCTCTTAAGGTCATTGACTACCCTTCCCGTCCCAACCTCGACTTGCATAGCACCGCTAATACATGCACTGACGCATGGGGGGTCTTCGCAATGGAAACATCTGAGGGGGTAATACTCCATGCTCTCCCTGACCACCCTGACGCGCTGCCTGGGCCCTGGCCGTTCCCATACGGCCTTATAGAGGTCCTTCGTTTTGGAATGCTCGAGGGCGCAAGATATCTCGCACTGTCGGCATCCCAGGCACCTGTCGAGCCTCACGAAGATGGCCTTGAAAATGGCCTTGGCGCCTTCATCTTCGCCCACGCCCATGCTCTCCACCTCCACCCCCATCTTCATCCCTTCTTTCCCTTTCCATCTCTATCTTCACTTCCTGCTCCTACCCTTGCCCCTGAGCCTGCCTTCACCCTTTCCAGGATCCTCTGAAACTCGGAAAATAACCGGCTATCTCGCGCAACCGAAGCCACAGGTTCGCCACGCCTCACGTCATCATCAAAGGGGAGCACCCCGAGCAGCCTATTATCTCCACCGCCGCCTCCAGGGTCGATATGATCGCGTATCGTCTTGAGATCCTCCGCCCCCTTTATTTTATTCGCGACAAACGCCGTCCTGGCTATCCCCAGATCCAGGGCTAGTCTTTCAACGATCCTGCCCGTCCTGAGGCTCGCCGCGGTTGGCTCCACAACGATAAGCATGATATCGACGCCCCTGGCGGTGCCACGCGTGAGATGTTCTATTCCTGCGCTCATATCCAGGATTGCAACTTCACGGCGTTTAAGAAGGAGAGAGTTCATGAGGGATGAAAGAAAAGCGTTTTCCCTGCAATAACAGGCCGTCCCGGCCTTCTTCACCGCACCCATCCGGAGGAGCCGGATATCCCCGATATCCCCCTGGCGGGCGGAATAGGCATCCAGGAGGTCGTCGACCTCGGGGCCGACCCTGAAGAAGGCCCCCTCGCCCACGCGCTCCCGGATAACCCCCTCGAGCTCCACAAGGGGTCTCAGGTTGAGCAGGCTCTCTTCGGAGAAGCCGAGAGCAAGCCCGAGGTTTGCATCAGGATCCGCGTCAACAGCGTAAACAGGGCAGCCCGAGCCGGCGAAGGCTAACGAAAGGCCTGCTGCCAGAGTGGTCTTGCCGGCCCCGCCCTTTCCAGAGACCGCAATTTTCATATAGCACCTCCGCCCACGCACGCCCACGTAAATATACAGATCTGCAGGTGATTTGCCACGCCTTATTGTACTTCAACCTTAATTTTAAAAATCCTTCAAAATTATACTGATTCCATCGTAATATCTCACCTCTGACCTGAGAACGGCCCGATTATTAGCCCAATTATTTCCGGAAATCTTGCGAACCAGTCGTCCGCCAGGGTCTATTTACCGAGTTATGGGGCGCCTAGTACTTCGTTTCATAAATTTTAATAGCCTTTGCTCCCCAAACATGCGCCCAAACCCAAGCCCAAGCATGCGTAGTGGTAACTTTCTTGGCAGACGCCCATGCCGCTACGCAGCACCATCAGGTAGAGGAAAATCCCCTGATGCGGCTACGGCGCTCGCGACCGCCGGCGCGGCCACCAGGGCCCAGTCACCAACCCCCAGGGGCGCGAGGCCGAACAATCTCGCAACAGGCGAAATATATATGCCTCCCAGTATGGCCAGCCATGAAACGCCCAGGGTATTGCGGAGAAAGGCTTCTGTCCTGAGCCACCTAGCAGCGTTGAGCCCCAGCGATGGCCAGTGCAAGAAGTGCAGGTACTGGCTCCCAACAATACTCGCGAATGCCATGGTCCTCGCCGTCACGATACTGCGGCCCGTAAACAGGGCAGCGGCGTAGGTGGAAAGCGAGCCGAGGCCTGTCAGAAGGCCGCGAATTATAACCCGGGGGTAGAACCCATCCTCCATAGTCTGCGTCTGCCCGTTCATAGTCTGCCCGTCTTTCCTGGATTTTATTGCCTCAATATCCGGTTTTCTTATAGCGAGCCCAACTGCAGGGAGCGCGTCGGTCAAGAGATTTACGAGCAGTATCTGAATGGGTATGAGCGATAACGGGAGCCCAGTGACAACAGCGAGGGTCATAAACAGGACCTCCCCCATGTTGCCAGTAACGAGGAATTCCAGGGCCGAGTGTATATTCCTTTGAATAACCCGCCCCTCTTCAACGGCCATCAGGATCGTTACGAAGCTATCATCTACGAGAACGACTGACGAGGCCTCCTTGGTCACATCCGTCCCGGTGCCCATTGCAAACCCGACATCAGCCCACTTCACAGCAGGGGAATCGTTTACGCCATCGCCCGTCTTGACTACCACCTGCCCCGCTCTCCTGAGGGAATTCACAATCCGGAGTTTATGGGAGGGCGTGACCCTGGCGAATATCTCGATGCGCTCCACGATCCTGTCCAGCTCATCGTCGCTCAAGCTATCAAGCTCCTCGCCCGTCATTATGCAACCTTCAGGCCCCAGGATCCCAACCTGGCCCGCAATGGTCCGCGCCGTATCCGGATGATCTCCTGTAATCATGACGACATGAATTCCGGATTCCCTGCAGCGTTTGACCGCGCCCGCAACATCCGAGCGTGGTGGATCCATCATCCCGACGAGTGCAGCAAAGGTGCTGGAGCTGACAGCGGCATCTGGGTCAGCGCCGACGCCAGCGGGTCTGGTGGAGCCAGCCCGGCTGTGGCTCATGATAGAGGTCATTCGGACCGTAGATGGCAAGGCGATCCTCGGCCTCGGATGTGGTTAAGCCACCCGCCCCTTCGTGCCCGCTGAGGGTTGAAATGACGCTGGCAACTGTATCAACGATATCGCTGACCTCGGAGGGATTGAGTCTTACGGCCACGGGAACTCCCGCCCCGCGGCCGTTGCCGCGGCCGTTGCCGCGGCCATTGCCATCGCCTGGCCCCCCGCCTGGCCCAGGGCGCCGTCTTGGGCTTCCCCTTCCGAGCGGAGGACTGCCGCCGAGCCCAATAGAGCTCAGGCGGTCAGCGTTAAAGCTGACTCCCAGATTCAGGAGGTCGCTCACGAGTATGGCAACCGGCGCGAGGAGCCGGCCGGCCAGGGCCATGGCTATTCCCGCTATGCCTATGCCGGCGGCCAGGATTACATTCTGCCTGTTTATCTCACGGAGCACCCGGCCAAGATCCACGAGGTCCACCACATCCGAGATATCACCCCTCGTGGCTACGAGCTGTGCCGCTTCTATAGCATCGCAGTCAGCGTCCTCTGTGGCGAGGCTGAGATAGGCCTGTCCCATATACGGCGCTGCCGCTTTGCTCCTGCCTATGATGAGTACCCTGGATTCTGCGGGCGCCGCGGGATCGGGCCACGGTATGACAGGGAATTGGCTTAGTATGTCCTGAAAGCTTAATTGAAATGTCAATGGCTCCGGCTATAGTTTATGTTAAAATTGAGCAACATTTATGTAACAAATACCTTAAATAAACAAGGGGGACGGAGGACCTCCGACACTGGCCGGAGAAAACTATATAGTAGTTATCTGCATGATTTCGGGATGATTTCGGCATAATCGCATAATTGAGGATGATCAAGATGGAATACCACAAAGAATACCACAAATTGCGCTTTTTGAGCGCCCTAGCCGCGGCGGCGTGCCTCGCAATCCTTGCAGTTCTCGCGCTGGCGCCGGATAAATACTCATCGATAAATGGAAACATCCAGATTGTCACCTCCCTGACGATGGCGCTGATAGGTAGCTGTGTAGTCTTTGCGCTTTCTTACGTGATGGCTGGCACGCCGTGGAGGCGCATGGCGAAAAGACTCTGGCAGCTCGGTGCGGGCTTCGGCATCCTGATTGCCGCAAGTATAGTCCTGAGCTTCCTTGCCCCCAGCAATGAGTTTGGGGCAACTATCATCGCCCTGGCAATGATCTTTATGCTAGTAAGCTTACTGCCGCGAGAGGGCAGGTCGTGATTCAACAGGCCGTGATCAGCATGGCCGAGAGCAATAAAAAATAGGTAATAGGTCGTAGTCGTAGTCGTAATCACCAGGATTGGAAGCAAAGCATAGGGCGGGCCATTAATACCCGCCCCCGCCCTGCATTGCCCTGCATTGGTTTGCATTGGCCTGCCCCGGCCCACCCCTTCCTCATCATCCGTGAATTCTGCCCTTTTCCGATTCTCATCCCTTTTCCATCCGTCGCTATTGCTTCGCTGCTACCCGCTTGCTGCTACTTGTTTGCTGCTATTTGGTTGCCGCTACATGCTGCCGGGCAACTATGGTCCGCCCATAATCCTTATCCTTATCCCTACTAGAATATCCTTCTGCGCTCCATGTGCTCGTGAAGGAGGTTGAGGGTCTCGCCGAAACGCTGGAAGTGAACCACCTCCCTCTCCCTCAAGAACCTCAACGCATCTGTGACACCAGGATCGTCCGAGAGCTGGATCAGATATTCATAAGTAGCTCGCGCCTTCTGCTCGGCCGCCATATCCTCGTGTATATCCGCTATGGGGTCACCCTTGGACTGGATGTAGGTTGCAGTCCAGGGAGCGCCCGCCGCGTTCACGAAGTATAATGCCCGGTCATGGTCGGCGTAGTATGCGTCAAGGCCCGCCCTGATGATCTCATCAAGCGATGCTTCCTTGATGAGATTGTAAACCAAGGACGCCACGACCTCCATATGTGCAAGCTCCTCTGTTCCTATATCGGTCAACACCCCTTTGGCCTGCGGAATCGGCATGGAATACCGCTGGGTGAGATACCGCAGCGAGGCTGCGAGCTCCCCATCGGGCCCTCCGTACTGGGTGATGATGTCTTTAGCCAATCTGGGGTTCGGCCCGGCTACCCTGATCGGATATTCCAGGATTTTCTCGTAAACCCACATAGATGATCAATCCTCCCTGTCGAACGTGATCTCCCATGGCCACGGCTCTTCGATCCAGCGCCACGTATCTGCGCTCGGACTCAGGCCATAATTCAGGAGCGGCCCGTAACGCGACTCATATGTCATCCTTGCCCGCATAAGCTCCTGGGCAGTAGCATTATAATCAGCCAGAGCACGCTGGTCCTGGGGATGTGTATCAAGGAATAGGTTGAGGTCTATGGCTGTAAACTCGAGCTCCATTATGCGGAGTAAATCCTGACGTCTTTGATCCATGGTCAACCCTCCCCGCGTCGTCGGATTCCACTAGACACTAGATAAATGACATTAGATAAATGGCGCAAGCGATGGCTCATATGGCCTGTAGAGTTCGGGGAAGACGGTGCCCCGCATCAGCGCCTCAGCCGGGCTGAATCTCTCCCCGTAGATCTGAACCGGGACATATGCCCGCGCCAGTTCACCATAATATGAAAGCGGCTTCACCGCTCTATTTGCTGCTCCGGCCTCCGGCTCCGGCGACCCACTACCGCCGCAGCTGCTGCTGCCGTTACTGCCGGCGACCCTGTTCATATTCACATCGGAATCGCTATATGTTGAATCGCTGTATGTTCCTTGAGACATGGCAGCGCCCCCTCTCCATCTTCTGGACATCTCGTAAGCGCTCAATAGCCCCCGATGGCTCCCTCCGGCCTTCGACGGCTACCTTAGTATATTCATCCAGTGGGCGGTGCGTGAACGATATGGTAGACAGCATAAGAGTAAGAGTAAGAGGTAATATGACAGGCAGTAAAACTGAGATTAAGACCCCAAAAAATAAAAGCCCGGCAAACTCTCCGAGCTTCTGACATGCTGTCTCATGGCATTCTAAAGTCTATCCCAAGGCTTCTACCTGAGCATCGCTGGCAGCTCCAGGTTATTCTCCCGCGCGAGCCGCAGCAATGCGACCTTGCAAACCATAACGTGACTCGGGGGTATCGTCGCCGCGCGCTCGTGAGTCAAACAACTTCAAAATCCGGGGAATAGAATCCAAAGAAGCTTGGGTCTTCGGTCGCCTCTATGATCAAAGAATACTTCAGATCAATCATAGGATCACCTCGGAATTAGGCTAAGAATGACCATTGAGGCCGAGAAACGCGCTCTCCGTCTCCACATAATCCCGGAAGACATCCTCATACGCCGCGACAAGCCCGGGGTCCGGGTTCTCGCGCGAGCGCAGGCCCTCGACAGCCGTCAGGCCTTCTGCATAGGTCTTGTATATCCCGCTCCCGACGCCTGCAAGAATGCTCGCTCCAAGGCTGGCTGCCTCGGAGGTGCTGAGTCGTAGGACCGGCTTATTGAGCGCATTCGCAAAAATCCCCGCCCAGACCGGACTCCTGGCACCGCCGCCGAATATTATGACCTCATTGACGGGGCCTACCAGGCTCTCGATTATCTCCAGGTTTTCCTTGAATTCAAAGGCAATGCCCTCCAGGACAGACCTGAAAAGGTCACCGGCAGTGGTGGCGAGGCTAATCCCATGGAACAATCCCTTGGCGCCGGCATTCCAGTGCGGCGTGGAGGCGCCGGCCAGGTGTGGGAGGAAAAACAGGCCGCCTGACCCGGCTCGAGACTTGGACGCCAGCTCATCCAGGTGTTGGTAGAGCCTTGATAAAGTTCTAGATGAGTCTTCCCCTGCCGCCGCGATTGTGTCACCGATATTACCAGCTTTACCGAAACTATCTCTATCGCCTGTACTGCTTACGTTACCCATATTGCCTATATTGCCTATGTTACTTACGCCACAGCCTTTACTCAGATCATCAATGCTCGAGACGTTTCCGCTAGCTGCAAACGCTTCCATTACTGCGCTGGCAAACCATTTTACGCTTGCCCCGGCTGTACTGACCACGCCCTCGAGCACCCAGCGCTTTCCCTCAACATGGGGGCAGCACGGGATGCGCATCCCGGCGTCCAGCACCGGCCTGCGGGCATAGGCCGTCAAAGCCCCGGCAGTCCCAAGCGATATAGTAGCCGTCCCCGGCGCAAGACCCGCGCCCAGCGCAGCGCACTTTTGATCCTGGCCGCCCAGGACAACTAGAGTTTCAGGGGATAGGCCGAGCTCGCGCGCAGCCTTAGGCATGAGCTTAGATATCGCCGAGCCTGCCCACCTGATCTCCGGGAGCACGGCGCGCGAAATACCGCACTTATCGAGAACCGACCCTGACCAGCCACCCTCATGTAAATCGTACATGAGGGTCCCCGATGCCATGGAATGATCCGTCACCGCTTGGCCGGTCAGGCGTTTCACTATGAAATCAAGCGGCATTAGGAACTTGTCGGCCGCCCTGAAGACATCTGGCTCATTATCCCTGAACCAGAGGAGCTTTGGCAGGGTGTACGCGGCGCTCGGGCGTTTTCCCGTGGCGTGGAATATCTTCTCAGAGCCGCCCAGCTCTCGCTCCAACCACTCGCCCTGATCCCTTGCCCGGGTATCAAGCCAGCTGATCGCCATTCGCAAGGGCTCACCATGCCTGTCAACAGGGACTACAGATATCCCCTGGGAGCTCACGCTCAGCGCGACAACCTCGTCTGGACTCACACCCGCGCCCGCCCATATCCCTGTTTCCACATGCGACCCCGCACATAACCCGGCCCTCCCTACTTGTGCGCTCTCGAAAGCGAGGTTCACGGCCCGGACGGTTACGTCCCACCATTCTCCGGCATCCTGTTCTATTTCAACCTCCGACCTGGCGACGAGCGGGTATTCTACATAGCCCTCGCCCAGCACCCGCCCGCCCGGCTCAAAGACCGCAGCCTTACACGCAGTCGTTCCTAAATCTATTGAAAGAAGCAAATTACGGTTCATAAGGTCATCCACCAGCCCGTTTGCTCGAGTTTACGAATTATGTTCCTATATTCCGGTATTCCGGAAGTCATCTCCGGGGCTCCCCACCCACCCCACGCTGTGCCGGACCTGTTACCTCGAGCCTGCAAAGAAACTTGGCAGGAGCTCCAGGCCCCTGCCAAGGAATTTGGCAGGCCCGACCCTAATCTGCCAAGAAACTTGGCAGGGTGACCCCTTAGTGTTGTAAAACCGCCAAGAATCTTGGCACCTTCATGCGCGACCTGGCAAAAAACTTGGCATTTTCACCTTTGACCGGGGCAAACTGCCAAGATTTTTGGCAAGATAAGTGAGTACCTGCCCAGAATCGTGGCATCTTCAGATTCAACCTGCCGAGAAAGTTGCCACTTTGACTTTTTACTGAGGAACACTGTCAAGAATCTTGACATCATTGCTCAGTACTAGATAACAATAGCCTCAATCCCTAGCATCTTTGCCAGCAGCTCCAGCTCGCGCAGGATGTCTCCGTACACGACTGCGTAATGCTGGCTTGCCAGATTCCGGATAAAGGCGTCCATCCGGTCACCGCTTCCCAGTTTGACTCCCACGGCCGGGAACATCCCCTGGCGCAGAGGGGTCGCGACCCCATCGGCGACGCCCAAAATTATCTTATAATCCCCCCTGCCCTCAACCAGCCGGGCGAAGGTGAGTTTACCAGGCTTCAGCGTAGCCGACGTCAGCAATCCGTTGAATCCCTTATGCTTAAACGGCTGGATCTCAGCCTTAAGGTCCCCGGGGTCCCCCGAATCAGAGCCGCCCAAGAGCGAAAACGGCGCAAACCCACACGATGAAAGAAGCAGCCCATCTGAATCCACATCAACAACATCGCCATAATATATGGGTTGACCTGTAAGCAGATTCAGAATCAACATCGTAACGGAGAGGGGGATATCCCCTTCACACGTCGAGACGGTCCCCGCATCGGCGAGCCATGACAGTGGAACGCATTGGGTATAGCCATAAATCTTGGATAGCTCGTACTGGCATTTCACATTTACGACATCCAGCCTGTATTCGTCCACCAAAGACTTAAGCCCCTTATAGAGCTTCACGGTCTCAGACAGCTGCCTGGGTGTCGCGCCAGCATTCACTTTCACGACCTTCTTGAGCTGCGCCAAATCACCGGCGCACTCATCGTCCGAGTATCTGCGCGCCCGCTCGATGAGCTGGTAAGTATCGAAGTGAAATACCTCCGGGCCGATGATGTCGCGAAGAAGCACATGATCAAATGTGCCCGGGTACATCCCCATCGAGGCGTAGCCGATAAGACCTATTCGCGCATGCCGCAACCTGTAACGCGCGCCGGCGGCGATACAGAAGGCTCTAAGTTCGTCCGCCACTTTTCCATTGCCGGGACCCGGGTCCGGCAGGCCGAGGATAAAACTGAACCTCTTATTAGTCCGGTCGAGAGCCCCCTTCACCACCGCCGCCCCGCATAGCGACCCTGTCGATTCACGCCGCCCATCCCAATCCAGCATCGGAATGGTCCACAGGGCAAAAGGGAGGTGCTCTATTTCCTTAATTGCGGCGAGCGCGACCGGACCCTCCACCCATGTGGAAACAAAGACGATCACCCCGGCAATGTCGCTCGCGGCCAGCCTCCTTGCGGCATCCGCCGCCCCGGAAGGCGTAACCTCGGTGGTGCCCGCCGAAACCACGTCAACCTCAAGGGCGGAGAGCAACTGGGATGCACGCTCAGCCAGGTGCTCGCTGAGTTCGCCGACGTAGTCTTCGTGTCCTATTGAGAGAAAGCCAATTTGCATGACTCATATCACCTCAAAATGCTTCATCACTAGACCAATGATTTACAGCATAGCACATCCACGGCACGGCCCGGCGCATAGCACATTCGGCGCACCCCGGCGCCCCACCAGGTGCCCCTTTAGATCCTGGACAATAGCGGGGACCAATAATTAACAATATATGGGAAACAATACGACCAACCCGAGATAACTCAATTCCTTCTATAGCTCAAGCCCTTCTAAAGGTGCTTTCACTCTCTGTGGCGCCGCACCGTGACACCGTGACATAGGGGGTTTTAACACCTAATGAGGCCTAATGAGCGTAGAATTCCCTGATGAACTTTACATAGTTATCCACTATGAAACGCATGATCTGCTCACCAGTCTCCTTCGATGCGACCGTGGGGTCGCCGTAGATTCCGGTCTTGCTCTGCTGCACGCCCCAGGTTGACCAGAATACCTTCTTCCCGCTAACGAAGTTATCCCCGGGCAGGAATTCAGAATGGTATCTCATGATGTCCTCATCAGTAGCCCTGTCCATGTTGACGTTACGACCTAGATGCAGCATCAGCGAAGTCTCCCACTCACCCCCATGAATGCTCCCGCCGACCACCGACCGCCTTATCTTGCCGTAACCCTCCGCGCTCATGGCTGCGGGCGCGGTTATGGCCATATAGACGCCATAGGTGTCCGCGATCTCCCGCGCCACCACATTCAGGATCCCGGAGTGATGGCCGTGACAATCCAAAATCACGATCTTCTTGAACCCCATCTCAATCAGCGAGCTGCAGACGTCGAAAAGCATATCTGTAAGGACGCGCGGCCTCACCCTTATGGTCCCTGGCCACCTCGTCATCTCCTTGGCCGAATACCCCGTCCAGACGGTGGGCATTATGAGGAGGGGGATCTCGTCCTTAAGTGCCTCCCCGATCCTGCGCGCCACGGCTTCGGCAATGGCCGCATCCGTCTCCACAGGGAGGTGCATGCCATGCTCCTCGATAGTCCCCACAGGGAGAATTATGAGGGTGTTTTTCTCAATCGCCTCTTTAAGCTCCGGCCAGCTGCGTTCGGCAAAAAACATGATATCACTCCTCCATATATAGTTCTCCATTGCATACTCGCCCAATTAGCGCTAACGTTTCTTAAGCATATCTATCAATACAGCGACTACGAGAACCGCGCCTTTGATCACGAGTTGCCAGTAAGATGAGACATTGAGCAGATTCAGGCCATTGCCCAATACACCCATAAAAAGGGCGCCGAAGATCACTCCCCAGATGGTCCCCTCGCCGCCAAACAGGCTCGTCCCGCCTAGCACGGCAGCCGTTATCGCCTCGAACTCGTAACCCACACCTGAATTAGGCTGGCCGGACGCCAGGCGCGAAGTTAGGATTATACCGCTCACGCCGGCAAGCATACTGCATAAGACGTAAGTCGCCCCGCGGTAAAACGCAACATTGATGCCTGAAAGCCTTGCCGCCTCTTCGTTGCCGCCAATAGCATACACAAACCTCCCAAATTTTGTTTTAGTGGCCGCGAAGTGCGCCAGGAGCACGATAGCCAGCATGATGATCACGGGGATTGGCACAGAGCCGATATATCCCCTTCCAAGCTCCTTGAACCCCTCCGGGAGCCCGAAGACTGCATAGCCATTGGTATATACAAACGCGAACCCCCGGGCGGCCGACATCATGCCAAGCGTGACTATGAACGGTGGAATCCTCCACTTCGTCACGAAATAGGCATTGATGAACCCCAACGTAGCTGCCAGTAGCAACGAAAGCCCTACCGCGAGTAGCACGCTCAGATGGCTCTTAACAACCAGGCCGGCCATGACTACACCGATTAACGCCACAAGGGACCCAACGGAGATATCTATCCCGCCCCCCACTAATACGAAAAACATTCCGACCCCAATTATACCGATCAAAGATACCTGGCGGGCTACATTGAAAAAATTGCTGACCGTCAGGAACGAGTCAGACGTGGCCGTCAGAAAGATGCAAAGCGCTATAAAAACCCCCGGGAGGCCGAAGCGTTGTAGAGATACTTTCACGTCGCTTATGGAAATTGCGGTACGCACGTTGCTGCTATGATCCATAGTACACCACCCTCCTACCTGACCAGCACCGAGGTCTCTGTCCTTGTCCCTGTCCCCACCCCTGCATACTGTCCCGTCGCGAGCCTCATAATTTCCTCTTGTGTCACAGATTGATCCTGGTTGTCAAGTTCCCCAGCAATACGGCCCTCGTGCATTACCAAAATCCTATCGCTCATCCCGATCACCTCAGGCAACTCCGAGCTCACCATGATAACGGCGACCCCTTCTTCAACGAGGTTGTTCATGAGCCGATAGATTTCAGCCTTCGCCCCAACATCTATCCCGCGTGTCGGCTCATCAAAGAGGATCAGCTTGAGCTTCCCAAAAAGGCATTTCCCCAATACAACCTTCTGCTGGTTACCGCCGCTCAAGAACTTCACCTTTCTCTCAAGACCCGGGGTCTTTATGCCAAGCTTCTCCACAAGGTCCCGGCAGGCGATCGTCTCATTCCTTGAATCCAGGACAAAAGACCATCTGCAGATTCTATCTATCGCCGAGAGCGACATATTCTCCCTTACACTCATCCCCAGCACAAGCCCGTGCCGCTTCCTATCCTCAGGGACCAAGCCGATGCCCATCCTGAGAGCCTCCTGCGGCGATTTGATGTCAAGAGGTTCATCATAGAAGAGAACCCTGCCACCGCTCCTTTTATCCGCGCCGAATATGGCCCTTACCAGCTCCGTCTTACCTGCGCCCATAAGGCCTGCTATGCCCAGTATCTCTCCCTCGAAAAGGGAAAAATTGATATCCCTAAGTACGTTCCCGCGTGACAGGTTCTCCACAGACATGATTCTCTTTCCCCGCTGCACGCTACGCTTCGGATACTCAAATCCCAAAGGGCGCCCGACCATGGCCTTTATCAGCTCTTCCCTGCTGATTTCCGTCCTATCTTTAGTCGCAATTATCTTACCGTCCCTCAGGATCGTTATCCGGTCCGCTATGCGAAATACCTCATCCAGCCGGTGGGTTATGAATATCACGGTAACCCCTTGAGCCTTCAGGGCCTTAACTACATTAAATAGCCTATCGACTTCATCTTCGGATAATGCGGATGTAGGCTCATCCATGATAAGCAACCGGGCATTGCTGGATACGGCCCTTGCTATCTCAACCACCTGCATCTGGCTTACGCTGAGGGTCTTCATGATAGCCCTGGGGTTGATCGACACACCAAGCCGTTCAAGAGCCTCGTGTGCTGTTTTGTTCATGGCCGGCCAATCTATCATGCCCATCACGCCTCGACGGATCATCGGCGGCCGGCCCAATGTGATATTCTCCGCAACAGAAAGGTGGGGGACATTCATGAGCTCCTGGTGTATAACTGCTATACCCAAACTCTGGGCATCGGAAGGTCCAGCCAGGCGCACGGGGCGCCCGTCAAAGTATATTTCCCCTCGGTCAGGCTGGTAAACCCCCGAAAGAACCTTGATAAGCGTTGACTTCCCAGCCCCGTTTTCCCCAACTAACGCGTGAATCTCACCCGCATTGATGCTCAGGCTCACTGAGTCAAGTGCCACAACCCCCGGAAATTCCTTTGTAACACCCTTCACTTCAAGAATTGGGGTCGGCAATTTAGAATCCACCCCCAACAGATATAGTATATTGCCGGTACGGGATGGTCTGGAGGACCCCGGACCATCCCGTTTAGTAAGGGACCTGCACTTAGGTGAGGCAATCAGCCGTTGTGTCCATTCCGTTCTCAAGATGAGCGTATCTACGTTGTTATCATTTAACGAACTTATCTACGTTCTCCTTCGTTATGAGCACTGGAGGGACGGGCGATGATTTGGGAATTCCGGCTGCCTTGCCTTCCAGGACTTTTATTCCTATCTCCATAGCCTTTGTCCCTATGAGCTTAGGCTGCTGGGCAACGTCACCTATCAGCTGAGAGCCCTTCTTTATGAAGAGACATGCCTCCTTGGTCCCGTCATATCCTATAAACACCATTTCCTTGATCCTGCCGGCACCTTCAGCTGCAGCCATAGCTCCGAGAATCGTATCATCATTGATACCAAATACCACATCGATCTTGGGGTTCCCCTGCAGGATATTATCCATAACGGCCATAGCTCTATCTCTCATGGCACCGCCATCCTGCTTGGCAACGATCTTGACTCCCGGTAGCTTCTTGATCTCGGATTCAAATCCCGCAACCCTGGCACCGCAGATGACAGGAGACTGCGGGAAATCGAGAATTACCACGTTGGCCTTTCCACCCAGCTTCTGCTGTATGTACTTCCTCGCGAGTTCGCCTGCGAGCCGCCCGCCCTCGAGGTTATCGGTCGCAACCTGCGTAACGATATTACCGCCCTCGATTGTCCCATCGACCGTTATTACAGGTATACCTGCCCGGTTTGCCTCCTCTACAGCCGGGATAAGGCCTCTTGGGTCAGATGGCCCGATGATTATCAGGTCCACCTTCTTTTCGATAAAGTCCTCTACCTGGGCAAACTGCTTAGCGGGATCCATGTTAGAGTCAACGCTTATAAACTTCATCCCGGCTTTTTCGGCTACCTCTCTAATGGCAGCCTCCATCTCCAGCTGGAATTCATGCTGCCTTGTGAGAAGCGTCAAGGCGACCGTCTTGCCCTTGACTGATGCCGATGCATAAGGGACAAACAGGCATGCCACCAACACCATAACCGATAACAAGGTCAATAGCAAAGCCAACCTATGTTTCATGGTTCAATCCCTCCCTTAAACTCCTAATAATTCGCTCTTTACCGCGTTGCTCTTGGACCTTACACAGAAATCAACCGGAACTTTCCCTTAGCCTCTTTTCTCTATACCCGAAGCCACTTCCCGGAGGAATCACCTCCCCCCTTCCAACGAACCATGGATTCACCTCCAATGGACATTACAGAGTTTTCTCCTTAATTTAAGATAGAGTTCTTCAGGCTAAAGTTCTTCTCAGAGAGTAGACCCCCATGCCGCCATGTGATGCCACAGAGAATAAAAATATCTCCGGAAATGATTGGGCATTTTCAAGGCAAACCAGGGGACTAGCGGCATATCGTCTTATATTTTAAAGATTACCTATAGATGCTCGACAAGTAAGCGATGCAAATATGCAACTATTACTGATCACCCATTCGGCTGGCAAACGTGCGGGATGCCAGCAACTGGGCATCTATGAGTGCATTTCGGAATAAACTCCTAGGTTTGTATATGACTAATCTACAAGCTACTGTCTACTGCAAAAGCCTCTCTTATCCCGCATAGGCCTAAGGATAAACCTACGCGCTGGGAAAATCATCTTAGACCACGGCGACCTCTATCCCCCTCTCGCGCAACACCTTCAACTCCTCCTCCGGCACCTTATCGTCCGTGACGATCTTGTGCAGGACGGTGACCGGCGCGACAAACGCAAAAGCCTCCTTGCCAAACTTGCTGTGGTCGATCACTGCCGTGACATGCCGGGCCGCCCTTATGATAGCCTTCTTTATCTGGGCCTCGGCCACGCTGCCCGTGCTCATCCCCCGGGCCGAAGTTATCGCGCTGACGCCGAGAAAGGCCTTATCCACACGCACCTCATCCAGGACCTGCTCGGCATAGGGGCCGACAAGGGCAGCCGTATGCTTCCTGAGGTCACCCCCTGTCAGCATGATCGATATGTCCGGATCGTTCTGAAGCTCCGCTGCAATGTCGATTCCGTTAGTTACTACTAGGAGATTCTTTTTCCCACGAAGGTTACGAGCAACACAGAGCGTAGTAGTCCCAGCCTCGATGAACACCGTCTCCCCGTCCTTGACCCCCTGGGCAGCTGCCCGGCCAATCCTTTCCTTCTCCTCGGCAAAGGCCTTCTTTTGCATGGCGAAGGGCGGGTCATAGCCCGTGCTGTCAATCGACATCGCGCCCCCGTACGTCTTCTCCAAGAGCCCTTTCCTCGACATCTGGTCGAGGTCGCGCCTGATCGTGCCCTCGGATACATTAAACAACTTGCTTAATTCAGCCACCTGTATGCTACCATTTGTCTTGAGCATCTGCAGGATGGCAGCCCGCCTTTCCGCAGGTAGCACCCGACTTCACCAGCCCCTCTATCTCCTGACTCCGTTATACCTTCACCCATCCCCGCTCCTCGGAGGACCGCATGGCGGCGCCCATTACCTCGTGGATCCTCAGCCCGTCCTCGAAGGTCGCGCCCGTTGTCGGACGCCCTTCCTGGATGCTGGCCAGGAATTCATACTCGCTCGCGAAGTGGAACCTTATCCATCCCACGGCGAACTTCGGGCCCGGGAAGCCGCCGGGCTCGGGGAACTTCTGTATGGTCTCTATCTTTGTATAGCCCTTCAAGCCGCCGATGGGCGAGCCAGGGCGCGTATTATCATAGAACCACAGCCAGTTCGGATCCATGAGGTTAAAAGCCAGGGCGCCGCCGCTCCCATGAATCTCGAAACGGAGCTCATCGTTTGCGCCCGTCGCCACCCGGGACACCTCTATAGTGCCGATGGCCCCGTTCTCCATCCTGGCCTGGATCAGGGCGAAATCATCAACATCCACCGGAACCATCACGGACCGGTCCGCCTGGGACGGCCGCTCCTTTATAAACGTCTCGAGCGACGCCATTACCTCCACATAGTCGCCAAGCAGATAATACATGAGATCCAGAATATGGGCGCCGAGGTCGTATATGGCGCCGGCGCCCCCTTGGGCCTTGCTCAGGCGCCAGCTGACCGGCCGCATCGGGTCGACGTAACCCGAGTGGAGGTAGGCCGCCCTGAAGTGGAATATCCTGCCCAGGGCACCCTCATCTATGAGCTGCTTCGCCCGCATCACCGCCGGGATGAACCTGTAGATGCAGGCCACCTGCGTCTTGGCGCCCGCCCGCCTCCCGGCCTCCCTCGCAGCCTCCGCCATCTCGCGCGCCTCGGCCACATTTCTGGCAAGCGGCTTCTCGCAGTAGACGTGTTTGCCAGCCTCCAGGGCAGCCAGAGCTATATCGAGATGTGTATCGTTAGGCGTGCAGCAGTCAACGACGCGGACGTCATCGCGTGTCACAAGCTCGCGAAAATCTGGGCACGACCACGCATACCCCGCCTCCTCCACGGCCTCGCGCCGGTTGGCCTCCGATCTCGAGCATACGGCCGCGAGCCTCGGCTTCCATTCAAGACCCCGGTAATACATGGGCATGTTCATATACCCGAGTGTGTGAACCCGTCCTATGAACCCGTATCCTACGAGCCCGATACCAACCTCAGTCCTGGTCCTTGAACCATTGCCCATGCCTCCATCCCCTTTCCCCTATCCTATGGCCCACTGGTCACGCCGCTCGCTGGGCTACTCGCTGGGCTCACTAGTCATGCCGTCTGCCGCCATATCACACCACATGCCACATTCCTCTATATCACGCCAAGCTCCTTCTCGGTTTCATAGAGGGCCTCATCGATGATATCAAGGGCCTTCGAGGCAACCTCCTCGGGCATGATGAGCGGGGGCGACATCCTGAGGTTATGGCCTGCAGGAATCCAGGCGAGCCCCTTGGCAAAAGCCTTCTGGTAGACGAGCTGCCCGGCTTTCACGAAGGGCTCCTTGGTGACCCTGTCCTTCACCAGCTCCATGCCGAGCAAGCAACCCTTGCCGCGGACCTGACCTATGATCGGGTGGTTGCTCTGCATCTCCTTGAGCTTATTCAAAATGAATTCGCCAAGCCTCGCCGAGTGCTCGACAAGCCCTTCCTCTTCTATGACCTCGATGGATGCCAGGGCTGCGGCGCAGGCCACGGGGTTCCCGCCGTAGCTTGTCGACGCGCTTATGAGCTCGAGCTTCTCGGCGAGCTCCTCCTTCATGAGAATCGCCGTGACCGGGAAGCCATTGCCGAAGCCCTTGCCCACCGTCATTAGGTCCGGGATAACGCCATAGTGGTCTACGCAGAACATCTTGCCGGTCCTGCCGAAGCTCGTCAGCACCTCATCAACGAAAAGGAGAATCCCGAGTTCATCGCAAAGCGCCCGCAGTTTCGGCAGGAATTCATCAGGTGGGACTACGGACCCTCCCCAGCCCTGGACCGGCTCGAGCACGATGGCCGCCACGTTGCCCGTCGTCTCCTCAGCGATGACCTGGCGGATGTAATCCACGCAATATATGCCGCAGTCCGGGTAGTCCTTCTTGAATGCACATCTATAGCAGTTGCCGTAAGGGACCCTGTGGTAGCCGACCGCCCGCGGGCCGCCCGTAAAATCCATGCCTGCGAGGCTGTTGGCGCCCATGGTCTTGCCGTGGAAATCCCTGAAGAATGATATGAACTCAAACTTCCTGGTATATGCCCTGGCCACGCGGAGCCCGGCCTCTACGGCCTCGGAGCCCGTGCAATAGAGCTGCATACCGGTGAGCTTCCCGCCAGGGCTTATAGACGCCACCTTCTCCAGGAGCAAGGTCTTGACCTCGGTGGAGAAGTCGTGACAATTCAGCAGCTTGCCGGCCCACTTTTGGATCGCCTCCGTGACCTTGGGGTGGGCGTGGCCGCAATTCGTTACATAAATGCCCGAGCTAAAATCAATGTACTTATTACCATCTACGTCTGTCAAGGTATATCCATGGCCCGATTCGAAGGCCACAGGGAAGAGCCTGACCTGCGAGGAAAATCCCTTCATATGCCTGGCCGCTCGCTCGTGGATATCACGCGACTTCGGACCGGGGGGCGTTACAACAATATGCGGGATATCATCTATATCCACATCGCACCAGCGTTTGACCTCGTTAGTATCGCTCCCTCTCCCTCGACCAGGCATTGAATCTTGCGACATATCACTAGCCTCCTTGGCTTTTTCTTATCTATTGTTGATAGTTATTAATATTCTATGCCGATGTTTATATTCCTTCTGGGTTTGAAAATTTTTCTGGTCGGGTTGCCCGCATGCGCCGGCAATTGGCTTGTCCCATGGTTTGGGGATTCTCGAGAGAAATCCTTGTTGCCTGCAGGGAAATTCCCTTTCGCAAAAAATAATAATATAACACAAAGATAGTTAATCATAGTCAAATAACATTTAAGCATTCACGACGATATGCTTGACTGGTAAAATCCTATAAACAAAACAATATTGAACTTGCAGGATGCAGGTACATGACGCGATGGTCCAGAGGAGATGGGTCAGCACAAGCGCATAAGCGTATACAGCGAATAAGCGTATACGCGAACGGGCGATCTGCCCCTCTTTGTCCGCCGGCTTCCGGCTCTTCGCCGGCTTCGTAAATAAAGTTTTCAAAAACTCCTTGGCAAAGTCTTGTAAAAACCGGAATTGTAAAGTAGAATAAAGATGGTATTCAACCCCAATTCTGCCGGGTCCCATGAGTCTGTCTCAAGCTCCCAGGAACCCGGCAGAATCATATCTGGCTCTAAACGATGAAGGTGGCCGATTATATATGTATCAAGGCGCTCTGATCTATGCGATAAAAGAGAGAATAGGCCTGCCTGAGCTCTTCGTTGGCAGGAGGGAAGAGCTCGCCTCTCTCCTAGATTGGGTGGGTTCTATACCGAGGGAACTCTCTCGCTCCACGGCTCTGCTCTCCAGAAGGAAGAAGGGCAAGACAGCCCTTGTCGAGAGGCTCTACAATATCGTATACACCCAGAACGGTAAGGTCATCCCCTTTTACTTTGAAGTAAAAGAGGGGAGCAAGTGGGTTGTTGATTTTGCCGAGGTCTTTTATACGACCTTCATATCTCAGTACATTGGGTTTAAGACCCGGGATCCCGGCTTTTGTAGGAGGCCCTCGAGCCTTGATGACCTTGTTGAGCGGGCCCGCAAGCATGGGTTGGATGTTATCGCTGATGATATCCCATTATTTAAGGAGAAGCTCGCCCGCACCCATATGGTGGATGTGATATGGGATCACGCGCAGTCTGCGCCCCACAGGATCGCCAGTGTAACTGGGGACTATATAGTCCAGATCGTAGACGAGTTCCAGTTCCTGAATAGCGAGATATACAGGGATAAAGCTTGTACCATCAGAATAAGCGACCTTGCGGGCTCATATCTCTCCCTTGCAGAGTCCAAGATAGCCCCCTTGCTTGTTACCGGCAGCTGGGTGAGCTGGCTCAAGAACATAATCCATATGCAGCTACCCGGCAGGTTCATTGAGATGGAGCTCGGAAACCTCACAGAGGAGGAGGGCCTCGAGGCTGTCTTGAACTATAGCCTCATAACAGGGGTGCCTGTGGGGGAGGATGTGGCCATATACCTCAATAAGCTTGTGGACTCAGACCCGTTCTATATAAGCGCTGTCATAAGAAGCACGTATAAGCATAAGGACCTCACCACGGTGGATGGGCTTCTTGATACTTTAGAGTATGAGCTCAGGAAGGGGACTATTTACGGTACATGGCTTGAGTATATAGGCAGGACCCTTGCTCAGGTGA
>JABLXJ010000017.1 GCA_013178125.1 Bacillota bacterium
GCTATGCCTCAGGGGGTGGCCAGACCTGCCCCTGCCAACCTAAGGCCATTGTCTCAGGAAAGCCCCAAAACTTCAAGTCCTGGGCTGTGGATATGGCGCATCTGTGGACTTATGGATAACCCCTTCGGGGTTACCCACAGGGTCCACAGATGCTTGGACAACGCTACGCGTTGACCACATACCCACAGCCCCGGCGACGACTATTTATTCACAGGTATATTTCTTGGAGTCTATTGTGATCTCAGCTAAATTATACGAGGGGGTGGATATATGGAAGCGCGTATTTCCTCTAAAGGACAGATAACTCTACCTTCGAAAGTCCGGCGCCAATTAAAAATCCATACTGGCGATACCCTATTAATGAGAGCGGTGGGCAAAAACAGTCTCATACTGGAGGTACGGAGAAAGTCACTAGTCGAAAAGAGGGAAGCAAGTGATGATGTAATAACCTCCACCGCCGGCATATGGAAAGATAGGGAAGATATTGATGGAGATTACATTAGAAGGCTGCGCCAGTCTGATAATAACCGCATCGAGGGATTGTTGACTCTACAGCCTTATGGCTGTCTATGATCCTGCGGCCCACCGGGTCTCCCTGGCCCTCAGAATCCCTCACGATCCCTCAGGATCCCTCAGCATCTCAGCATCTCCACTACCTTCTTAAGACTAATCGCCCGCAATAGTCATTCCACCTGGCCATACTATAGGAAACATATAAATCCAGCCCCTGCGAGAATAGCTGCAGGCAGCGTAGGCGGCTTTTGGACGCCTTATAGGTGCCTTATGAGCGCTCTACGAGGGTCCTATGAACGCTTTACGAGCCTTTCACAAGCGGCTCTAGCCTTTCTGGCTTTAATGCTACTTTAATCTACCTCTGCTAAATTGGAGCAAATAGTGGATATCGTGCACGCATGCATGCGAACGTGGCGCGCGGACAGGCTATGCGGCCATTCCGTGCGGCTATGCCGTCCGGTCACGCCATGCGGTCATACATATGCGCGGCGATGCCGGGGTACCGGTCACCGGCGTACCGGTGTAAATATATTGAATGTATAGCAAATCTTTCATTGCATATAGTATGGCACGCAAAATATACAATGGTATGCAGGCATACAATGATATGCATCATAGATTAGGACATCATGGATCAGGATATATATCATAATAGCATGATAGCATGTCACAGCAAGGGAGTCCTCTAACATGCGGTTATGGCTCGCGATAATCGTCGGAAAGATATGCGCCTTTGCAAGCCGGCTCCTTAAGCGAGGAGGTGGCTCATCCCTCCCGGGTTCCCTGGCGCGCCGCATAGAGCCGCACATACTGGTCCGGCTTCTCGAGAAGGCGGGCCCGGCCCTGACTTCTATTATCATCACAGGGTCCAATGGGAAGACGACCACAGCCAGGATGGTAGCCGAGGTCCTGCAGCATAACGGATTACGTATCGTATGGAACAGGTCGGGCGCAAATATGGTGAGTGGGATCATCTCAGCCCTCATCGAAAGGTGCGATATCTGGGGGAGGCTTTCCGCAGATGCTGCTGTATTCGAAGTGGACGAGGCAAATCTAAGGCATGTGGTGGCCGCCATAAGACCAAGAATCATCCTGGTGACCAACTGCTTCAGAGACCAGCTGGATCGCTACGGGGAGGTGGATACGACCCTCGGGCTCATCCGCGCGGCCATCGAGGATGCCCCTGCAGGAAGCCTCCTCCTCTTAAACGCCGACGACCCCCTGGTCGCAAGCCTTGCCTCCAGGAGCAGGTGCAAGACCATGTTTTACGGGATCGAGGGCCTCGATCTGGCTCTGGACCTGGCTTGCGGTCACGCCCCGGGTCACGCCCAGGCGGGCCGTGTCCCGGATATGAATCTGTCCCACGACGCCCGGAGCTGTCCAAACTGCGGGGCATACTATGAATATTCCCTTATCACATATGGCCACCTCGGCAAGTATCGATGCCCGAGGTGCCTCTCTTCACGCCCTGCACCCGATTTTCTGGCTTTGAACGTGGTGGCCCAAGGGGCTCATGGATTTACCTTCACCGTGGGGTTCGAACACGACCTGGAACACGACCCTGTCAGGGCATCGCTCGGGCTTCCAGGCCTCTATAACGTCTACAATTGCCTTGCAGCCGTCGCCTGCTGTCTCCTGCTCGATATTCCCAGGAGGATCATAGAAGAAGGGATCGCGAGGTCATCCAGCGCTTTCGGGAGGATGGAGACCATACCGGTCGGGGACAGAAATGTCCTTCTCGCCCTTGTAAAGAACCCGGTGGGGTTCAGTGAGGTGATCCGGACAATAGTATCGGAAGCATCGGAAATACCGGGGGTGCGAAGGAGGCTGGAGGCGCCGGGGATACAGGGGACTCAGGAGACTCAGGGGGCGCTCGGGGCGCCGCGGGCCCCCAGCAAAACCCTCATGGTCTGCCTGAACGACAACTTTGCAGACGGCAGGGATATTTCATGGATCTGGGATGTAGACATGGAGCGGCTCTCAAGGAATCCTTCATTTGTCCGGAGCATAGTCGCCTCGGGCACGAGGGCCGAGGATATGGCCCTTCGCCTAAAGTATGCAGGAATAGATCAGGAGAAGATATACATCGAGCCTGACCTCGATAAAGCGCTCGAACTCGGCCTCAGGAACCTGGCACCAGGCGAGACCCTCTACGTCCTCCCTACATATACGGCCCTACTTGAGGTCAGGGAGCACATAAGGCGAAGGAGGGATGCCAGCCATGCCAGGGAATTCTGGAGGGCGTAGATGGGACCCGCCCTTGCCCCCGCTCCAACCCCGGCACCCGGTTTCCTTGAATAGCGGCAGGGTCACCTTGAAGGCGCTGCCCCTGCCGGGCTCGCTCTCTACAGTGATATTGCCACCGTGGAGTTCGGCAATGGTCTTCGCTATGGATAGGCCCAGCCCGGTCCCGCCCGTCGCCTCGGCGCCCCTGCAGCCGGAATCAGCGCGCGCTCGCGACCTGTCTACCCTGTAGAACCGGTCGAATATCTTCGGCAGCTCCTCGGGGGGAATCCCCGGCCCTGTATCCCTAACCACAACGCAGGCGAAGTCGCCTTCGGCATATGTCTCGATGTATGTCTCAATGCTCACCTTCCCGCCCGGAGGTGTATATTTTACTGCATTATCGATGAGGTTTATGAACATCCGCATGAGCTGGGACCTGTCCCCCTCCACCACCACAGCCCCGGGTTCCCAGGATTCCCAAGGTTCCCGGGGTTTCCAGGATTCCCATGCTCTCAAAGCCTCCGGGGCTTCCAGGGCTATCCCCTTTGACGCGGCGAGCCTGACCCCATAATCGAACACCTCGCCCATGAAACCGTCAATGTCGACTGGCTCGAGATTCAGCCGGACCTGCCGGAAATCCGCCCGCGCAAAGAACAAGAGGTCATCCACGATACGAGAGAGCCTCATGGCCTCATCCCGTATGCTCGACAGGGCCATGCGATACCCGTCCATGGTGGGCCCGGGGTCCCTCAGCGCCACATCCGAAGTGCTTCTTATCACTGTGAGAGGCGTGCGGAGCTCATGCGATACATCGGCCGTGAACTGTCGCTCCCTCTGGAACTGTTCGTCCAGGCGGCTCAGCATCTCGTCAAATGTGCGGGCCAGGCGCCCGAGCTCATCGTCGACGCTGACGCCCTGCAGATTCAGCCTGAGGCTCAGGTCCTCAGCGGTAATCTTGCGCGCAGTCCGCGTAATCGTGTCGATTGGCGCGAGGGCTCGCCACGCCATGAGGTAGCCGCTTATCCCGGCGAAGACCAGGGCCGACAGTATGAGAGAGGCAAGTATGAGGCGCAGGCGCGCCAGGGTCGATTCCAGGGAATAGAGGGAACGTCCGACGACCACCACGCCGACCCGCCTGCCATTCACCTCGAGAGGCGCGCTAAGAAAGCGAAGGCTCTCCCTGTCCTCGATCTTCACTGTGCCAAAGAGGGTATTCCCATGGATGGCAGGGCCGACAACATCTGGCCCAACGGGCAGGACCCTGCTCGAGAACCCCGAGGATATCTTGAGATCCCCGGCCGTATCCAGGACAACGAAGGGAATGCTCACCGATGCAGGGGGCGCATTCCGATTCTCCAGGCCACCCAGATTTCCGGGGTGATTTATGACATCCTCCATGATCGCGAGCCCGCCCGGGACGATCTTGACGGCCGCTTCGACCTGGGCAGCCTTTGCCTGCAAAGTCGCGTCAAGGTCGCTGCAAAGACTCCTTTCCATGGAAATATACACAAGGATGCTGAAGCCAATGAGGATGGCCGCGAGCAGAAAGACGTACCAGCCTGTAAGACGGACGCGTATGCTTCTGAGCTTCGCCACCAGCTTCTTTGTTGCCGGCCTTATGCTTAGCCCTGTGTTTAGCCTTGCGCCTAGCCTTGTGCCTATACCAAATCTGTCCACCCGGCCCATCTACCCCCTACCCACCCTTCTCCCTTCTCTCTTCTCTCTTCTGCCTTCTGCCCAGCCCTCTACCCGTCCTCCTGCCCAGCCCTGGGCCACCCCATCCACCGGCTCTACTAAACTAATCCGCGCCTGTGCCTGTAGTCGAAGACGGACCCGCGGAAAGCCGGTAGCCCTCGCCGCGGACCGTCTCCAGGAGCCTGCGCTCAAAACCCTCATCGATCTTCCTTCTTAAATAACGGATATACACATCTACCAGATTGGAATTTGGGACGAAATCATACCCCCAGACGTGCTCCTCGATGCCCCCCCGGGTTACCACCTGGTTGGGGTGGCGCATGAGATACTCCAGTATGCGGTATTCCGTCCCCGAAAGCTGAATCCTTTTACCCCCGCGCACGGCCTCATGCGTGGAGGTATCCAGGACCAGGTCCGCCACAACTAAATTCTCGGGCTTCAAATCCCTCCCCCTGCGGAGGAGCGCCCGCAGGCGTGCAATGAGCTCATCAAAAGAGAAAGGCTTGGTAAGGTAATCGTCAGCGCCTGCATTCAGGCCCATCACCTTGTCGGTCACCTCATCCTTGGCAGTCAACATCAGAATTGGGGTCCGGTTGCCCTCCTCCCTGAGTCTCTGGCACACTGTCAGTCCATCCATCTCCGGCAGCATTAGATCGAGGATGATAACGTCGTACTCGGAGCATGATGCACGTTCATACGCAGCCGCCCCATCATATACGGCATCGACGGTGAAGCCCTCGTTCTCGAGCCCCTTCTTGATAACAGATGCAAGTTTCACCTCATCCTCAACTAATAAGACAAGCATTGCCGGCCTCCTGAACACTTTGGGCATCCTGAACACTTTAACTCTCGCGCCGGGAAGCCCCCACGCTGGGGACCCCCATGCTAGGCAGCATATAAGGGTTATTGTGAACTAGGTCGCGTTCCTAATGCGGAAAATGAGCTAAGCTCCATAAACTCGATAGGCTCTCCAAACCCCTATGATCAGGCATCTATGACCTATAATTATATAATTATAGCATGTAAAGATTAAACCAACATTAAAAATTACTGCTCTTTCCTGAGCTTCAAAATATTTCTTTTTTAGGCCCCCTAGTGGGAGGAGGCCAACTTG
The DNA here is from genome assembly GCA_013178125.1 of Bacillota bacterium. Taxonomy (NCBI): domain Bacteria; kingdom Bacillati; phylum Bacillota; species Bacillota bacterium. Next base: position 5,549 of record JABLXJ010000017.1, read on the forward strand.
CCGCGTCGAATATCTCGAACATCCTCTCCCCTCGGGCGACGGGTGGTGAAAGGAATGTATCCATCGGAATTTGGACGAAAGCTTCTTGATCTCGTGGTTCTCATCCTCTGGATCGTGATCGTGGCTGCGCTGGTAAGGCTCAAGCTTCACCAGCTCAACTTTTTACGCAACGATCCTGTATTTGAGTCCTACAGCCTGCTAACCACGTCCTATTTGCTCTCCAGGATCCTCTGCCTACTCTTCTACCATCCCTATCACCCTTACCATTCCGGGCATCCTGGGCACCTCAGGCGAAGGACGGAACAAAAAGAACAAAAAGCGGAGGTCTCCTGTGATTTCTGCCCCTCTGTAACAATTGTAATTCCCACGATGAATGAAGAAAAGGCCATTTTCGGGACGATCGAGGCCTGCTGCAGCCTGGATTACCCGGAGGATCGCCTTGAGATCATCGTTATTAATGATGGTTCGAGGGATGGAACCTGGCGGGAGATCGCTCGCGCCATGGATATATTCCCTCAGGTGAAAGCGGTGAATTGGACAGCCAACCGCGGCAAGCGCGCCGGAATGGTGGAAGGTATACGCCGGTCCCAGTCAGAGATAATCGTATTCATAGATTCTGATAGCGTCGTCGAGCCGGGCTCCCTAAAGGCACTCGTCCAGCCCTTCGTGGACTCCAATGTGGCCGCAGTTGTAGGGCATGCCGATGTTCTAAACAAAGACCGCAACCTTCTCACGAGGATGCAGGCCGTCAGGTATTTTATCTCTTTCCGGATCATGAAGGCATCCGAGAGCGTCTTCAATAGTGTCACCTGCTGCTCAGGCTGCTATTCGGCCTACCGCCGCAACGCAGTGCTGGGGGTCCTGAATGAATGGCAGAATCAAACCTTCCTCGGGAGGAAGTGCACCTTCGGAGATGACCGGAGCCTGACAAACCTCTTGTTGAGGGAGGGGTATTCCCTCTTGTATGTGTCAGAGGCGAGGGTGAAAACCATAGTTCCCGAGACATGGCGTGGGTATTTCAAACAACAACTGAGGTGGAAAAAATCCTGGTTTCGAGAGAGCCTCATTGCGGTGACTCATATGTGGAGGCGAAACCCCGGGGCATCGATACCATACTACCTCTCGGTCTTATTTACGTTCTGCTCACCGCTTGTGCTTGTGCGCTCGCTCGTCTTGAGCGCCGCTTCCAGGTGGGGCTATCTCGGCGGGCTCGCGATCCTTGGGGCGCTCTATGGGTTATATTACAGAATTCACAGGCGGGATGGGCTCTGGCCGTACGCCTTTGTATTTGTCTTCTTGAACGCGTTTGTATTCTCGTGGCAGATCTACCAGGCCATCCTGACCTCGACCAACACCAGCTGGGGCACAAGACAGGTGAGACAGGCCTTGAACACCAAGGCGGTGGAGGCGGAGCGTTAGATCGTTTCGATCCATGTACCTCTTTTGGAGAGCGAGATCCCTGGATTTCTATGATAGGTTCATCGAGCTCGCAAGCGATATCAACAGCAACATGCCCAGGCATGTTGTGGCAAAGATCAGCCATTCCTTAAATAGGCACCGGAAGAGCATAAACGGGGCAAGGATACTCATCCTGGGCGTGGCGTATAAGAGAGATGTTGACGATACAAGAGAGTCCCCTGCCCTTGAGATATACCGGTTGCTCGTGCAGGATGGCTAAATAGTAATGAGATACCCGGCCTTTCGACCGGGCACAAGGGTTGAACAAGAGCCTTAATAAAACTTCATCTGACACAAGGGGGGCCTTCCTTCTCCCGAAGCCCCTTCTACTCCTTGTTACACCGTTACACCATTATACGGACGCTACTCGATCTCAATTCCAGATTATAAGTTGAGATAATATTCCATCCGTGCCTTAGTTTCACGAGCAATCTCTAAGAGATCATATTCCCAATGTTTGGGACTTAACAACTCAGATGAATATACCCCGTCAAATCCCGTGGCCCGGACGGCAGCCACCCATTCTTTTAACGGAATCTTCCCTTCACCCGGGAGAAATCCTCTTAGTTCTTCTTCCACCCACTCTGTCCCTTCCAAATGCTGAATCCCATCACAGAAGTGAACACCATATATAAGCGAGCTGTCCAATTTCGCAACCTCATCCGGAGTCGTCTCTTCTCCTGCCCACAGGTGCCAGAAGTCTATCACCATGCCCACATTGTCCCGACCAGCCTCCTGGATTACCTGAAGGCTTTGGGAGAGGGAATGAATAGGCGACCATGCGATCGGTTCCAACTGGAATCTTACTCCATTTTGTTTCCCAATATCTGCAATGTCGGCAATATTTCTTGCGGTCAGTTTAAGCACCTCAGACCAGGATCTCCCCTGGAGGCCGCAAAAAGGAACCAGTTGAATTGTTGGGCATTTTAGAACCTCAGCAACCTCGCAGAGACGCCTAGCCTCGGCAAGAAGCTCTTCACGCTCCCCCGGGTCTACACGTTCAACATGTTTCAGTGCATTAAGACAGATGGGTTGAATAGAGTATTTCTCGAACACCGGTAATAGATCCTTGGCGCTGAATCCGCAATCTAGGTAACGCAAGAGCTTCGAGGTAACGATTTCTAAAGCCTCGTATCCGGCTTCCCTAGCAATTCGGATGTCGGTCCTGATATTGCAATGCATCGTTGTTAATCCATGCATAGCGATGACCATAAATATACCTCCCAAATTTCATACTTTCTCTTCTTTTCCCACTCCAGCCCCGTAAATTTCTTGTTGAGAGATTTTCTCCTTTTCCAAATCACCAGATTCAATCCACTCCTTAATGCTTCTGATGGAATCAGCTAGAGTAAAGCAAGGTTTAAAGCCGATCAACCTCTCAGCTTTTGACATATCGAAGGCGATCTCTCCTCCTTGCGCCATGCTCCATGGATAACCATATTCTACTTCGATACCAGGTACCATGCTCTTGACAATTTCGGCAAATTCGAACCCCCTGGTTGGCCCGGGGCCACAGCAATTAAAAGCTTCCCCAACCGCCTTGGGATGCTCCGCAACGGCGATATGCATTCGCGCAACGTCCCGAATATCAACATAATGACACAGTTCATCTGGTGAGAAATGCGGGATCTGAACTAGCTTCCCTTCCGCTAACTGTTGAGCAAATTCACGCCAGCTACGCCCCCCTCCCCGTCCACGCGAACCAATTACGGCCGTCACTCGTAATATGGTTACTGGCACGGCATATTGCTTGTAGTAGGTCATCGCCAACAATTCCTGCATATACTTAGTAGTCGAATACATGTCCTTGGGCCGACAAGGATGATTCTCATCCACTGGCATGTAGTCAGGGGGGGTAAATTTAGTAGCTGGATACCATTCATAAGCTGAGATGCTGCTTGTCAAGACAAACCTATCCACCTTAGCATTACGGGCATATTCTAGCATATTCTGACACCCATTTATATTTACGCGAACCATTTGCAGAGGGTCACCCGTATCGCCAGGTAAAGAAGCAATATGCATGATACAATCAAAAAATCTACCCGCTAAAGCCCGTTCCAAAGCTTCTCTGTCAGTGAAGTCTGCTTGAATGAAAGAAACTTTTTCGTCTGGGATAGTGCGCCCCAACGCCGTTACTTCTTTCCCAATTTCTATTAACTGCCGTACCACTTCACGGCCAATAAATCCCGTTCCACCAGTTACAAGCACCTTATTCATGATATACTCACACCTCCAACGCATGGTTATATGGTTATTCGGTCCCATTTTCATTCTCTTTGGTACTCTATAGCGGCATGGGGGGTCTATCCAACCGACATTTCGCGCTCCTCATACCCCCGAGAGGGATGGGTGCAAAATGTAGGTCTGAAGTGAACCACGTCTTATGAAGATTCGCGAACTATTAACGCCGGCTTGAGGATTATATCCACGAATTCATCAGGAGACCGGTTACCCTCAATTATCTCTACAAGTATTTCCGCACCCTGTCGCCCAATTGAGTAACGCGGATGATCGATGGTTGTTAGAGAGGTCGGAAGACAACTCGCAAATTCGATATCGTCATAACCTACAATTGCAACATCACTCGGGATGACAAGGCCTGCTTCCTTTATTGCGCGTATCGCACCCATTGCTACATAATCGCTAAAGCATAGAACTGATATAGGCGGAGAAACACTTTGAAGGATGTTTGTCATATTCTTGTAGCCGGCTTCAAGATTTATGTTTTCGAAGGCTATATGTGATTCATCCAAGTATATCCCACCCTCTTCCAACGCTTTCCTATATCCTGCAAGACGGTCTCGTGCATTGCATATAGACATGGGACCACAGAGGAAGAAGATGGGGCGCTCTTTGTATTTATCTATTATATGCCTAGCAGCTAGATAACCGCCCAGGACGTCATCGTTCACAACGTAGTTTGCATTAATCCCTTCTAGCTTCCGACACAAAAACACAACGGGAACCTTCATATGGAGTAAATCCCTAATATGATCTGCTTCCTTCTCAACCGGCACGATGAGGAGGCCGTCTACCCGCTTTTCTAAAAGAACCTTTACAGCATCCTTCTCGAGTTTAGGATCTTCTTCAGTATTACAAAGAATCATTTGGTAGCCCCTGTCTCTCAGAACATCTTCAATTCCCTTTATAACTCGAGCAAAATATGGGTTAGCATTATCAGATACTATCACACCAACTGTTTTCGTAGAGTTTTGTCGAAGATTAGAAGCTAAGATGTTTCGGGTGTATCCCAGCCGCTCCGCTATTGCCTTAATCCTAGTTCTAGTCTCCTCTTTTATCTCGGGCTTATCAGCAAGTGCCCTGGATACTGTATTGACCGATACCTTCGCTCTACGGGCGATGTCTTTCATGGTAGGCCGTTTAACTTTCCAGTTCAGTGCCACTAGATAACTCCCCTCCACGACCAATGAGAAATATGGACAGGTCAAATGTTATATAGATGATCGATTAGATAACGTCATACCTATATAGTTTATCGATATTAACCATCACGTTATCGATTAAATCTTTGCTTCTTAAATTAGACGAAATGTTGAGGGTTCCTGCAAACCTATTAAGAAAAATTGCGAAAGAAGCTAAATATAGCCTAAGCTATGACTATGACCAAAACATGTTTAGGGCGTTCTGCCCTAATATGAGATCCTTGTGTGCCTCCGGTATGGAGAAACACCCTTTTCTAAACATTTCGAGACTCTGTTGGTACGTGCACTTCGCAAGTATTCCAGGGTAATCCGAACCCCACATGAGCTTCTCAGGCCCCAACCTTCTGTACGCCTCCATTATGTATTCGCAAGCCCTAACATAGGGATATTCATCTTCAGGAAAGGCTGCAGGCATGGCAGATAACTCCATCCAAACGTTTTTACGGAGAGCGAGTTCCACTATATCAACCCAGTCATCATACGGCGGATTGCCCAAATGACAAATTATAAATCGAATCCGACGGTATCTCATGACGAGGTTTTTCAACGATCTTCTATCCTGAGGACGAGACAGATGAATCATCACTGGCAACTCAAGATCATTACAGCATGACCAAATGGGTTCAAGGTTAGGGCTGTCCAATGCCTCACCTGGCTGACATTGGAAAGCGCTTTCGGTCTCTATCTTGAGTCCGCGAAAACCCGAGTATGTTACTAACTTTATTAGATCCTCTCTTGCCTCGGCTCCTTTTAGAACATCCACCAGTGCTATGGCCCTCAACCTATCCCCATATAAGTCACATGCCTGGCGAACATACTCATTATGGTACCCGTAAAGGACATTTGGCACTAAAAGGGCTTTGTCCACTCCACACCAATCCATGTGAGCAATTAACGTCTCTACCGTGCTATTACTTTTCTCAAAGGATGGAGGCAGAAATTGGACAACTCGATTCCCTATTTTTACCCTGCCGTGCTCAGTCGAAGTTATGGGGGCTCCATCCTTTATACCTGCTATTCTTTCGAATACATGGACATGTACATCAACTACGGTCATCATCAATCACTTCTCCTGGGGAGTTAGTTGTATCGCCAGCTCTCCATCTTGATATAAGCCGATCTGGACTATTGTCCGAAAGCATTCAGCGCCAAAAGCTCCTGGTCAGTATAGAAGGGCAAGGGGCGAAGATGAAGGCCACCATCGATGACTATATGAGCTCCTGTAGTATAGCCGCTGAGTTTGTCCGAAAGAAGGACGACTGCCTGTGCCCCAACATCCTCGATCCTTCCTGGACGTCTTAAGGGAATCTGGCTAATCAAAGTCTCCCGAACTTGATCTGTCATTCCCGCCACAAGTCGGGTGGGGAAATATCCCGGTATGAGGGTATTAACTCGAATACCATAAGGCGCAAGTTCGATTGCCAGCACTTCCGCAAAGACCTTAAGGCCGGTCTTGGATACCCGGTAGGAAGTCTCTTGATAAAGCGGATTAAGCATAGCGGTCGAGCCGATGATGAGAATACTGCCCTGCCTCCTTTCAATCATGTGCCGGGAGACCTCCCGGCAGGCCCAAACACACGCTGAGAGATTGGTATTGATTGTTTTCATCCAAGATTCTGTGGTTAGTTTGGTAATGGGCTCGTGCCAACTCCATGCCGCGTTGTTGATATACATATCGAGATGCCCCAACGAAGAGATAGCTGTCCTAACCATCTCATTTACCTGGTCCTCTTGGCTCACATCAGTCGAGATGGCTACCACCTTGACACCCAGTGCACGTAATTCGTCCAGCGCTGCGGGGTCCGGTTTACGGCTCGCCACCGCCAGGTTCACTCCCTCCTGGGCCAATGCCATAGAAATGCCGAATCCGATCCCGCTAGCGCCGCCCGTGATCAAAGCCGTTTTCCCTCTCAATCCTGTATCCATAAGCCTCTACTCCTCTACTCCTTGTATCGTATAGTACTTGGCTACTATTTTCGGACCGCTAGCTATTCGCTTGTTGGTCACTACCGTCTGCACTCACGGTCGCGCGCTGGTGATAACAAGGTGTATTATAACATTGCCGGCAGAAAAACTCTCTCAATCCCTGGACGATTTGCCGACCCTGGCTCAAAATCATCACAACCTCGTTGCCCACCCAGAAGAATCTCATTCCTGCGCTTATCCACTTGGCAATAAGGTCTAAATCAAAGAGGGCTATGCCCGAGACGACCCTATGCTCTCTGCATTTGTCCACCACTTCCTGAATCAACGAAACTACCTTCTCGTCGGTAAACTCACATGGCCGACCGACCGACAAAGAGAGATCGACGGGCCCAACAAAGGCTACATCCACTCCGGGAACAGAGATAATGCTGTCTATGTCTCTCACTGCAGCTTCGCTTTCAATCTGGACTACTAACATTATTGAGTTATTGGCGCGATCAACGAACTCCTGTGCATTGATATCGCGGTATCCTACCGACGGACCTCCAACCGCCAGACCTCTTCGCCCCTTCGGGTGATACCTTATCATGTCGAGGACCTCAAGCACCTGGTCTCTGCTTGTTACCCTCGGGACTACAATACCCTGAGCTCCTTGATCGAGGGGACGGCATATGACATTATAGTCTATTTCAGGCACCCTGACGAAGGGAGCGATACCACTAAGTCTAGCGACCCTGATAATCCCCGCAACCTCACTCAAATCTATCGCCGTATGCTCCTGGTCAATCATTATGTAATCAAATCCTGCTGCCGCATAGATCTCTGCAATCGCAGGCGACCTCATCTCATTGACCTCGCTACCTATCACCAACCCTCCTGAAGCGAGGGCCTGTCTAATCTGTTCTATATTCACCTATTTACCTCCTCAACCCCAAATGAGTTCATCTTCTAATCCGAGATCCATTGCCAATCCTTTAAGACTACTTAGGGTCGCTTCGCCTAGAACAATTCCATGAACCTTCGCCTTTTCCTCCCTTTCATGCTCCATCTCTCCAGGTAGATATATCCTCTCCACTCCTTCAGCTTTAGGGGAATTCCTGATCTGTCTTATCAGGGCATCCATGCGGGCCTTGTAATCGTGGATAGGCATAAGGGCACCTACATCAATTGCTATAAATGTGAAGCCTTCGTTGCAAGGATGCTCGAAGTCTCTTACCCAACAACCTATATCTTTGGTCACTGCCGCACCGGTCATGACGCCTGCTAAGATCTCTACCATCAGGGCTAAACCGTAGCCTTTGTGACCTGCAAACGGGACGAGTGCACCACCTCTGAGAAACTCCCAGGGGTCCGTAGTAGGATTACCCGCTGCGTCAACTAACCAGCCTTCAGGGATACTCTTACCTTCTTCCCTGGCGACATTTATCTTGCCTCCCGCCGCTACACTCATAGCTATGTCCAGGACTATCGGCTTTTCCTCTCCCGCGGGAGCCGCATAGGCAAATGGGTTATTCCCTATTACCCTGCCAGCTGCACCGGTTACGGTCATATTTATATCTACATTGCTCATCGCTAGGCCTATCATATCTTCCTCGGCCATCATCATGGCATAGTATGCTGCCGCACCGAAGTGCATCCCATTTCTTACACCTACGATCCCGATGCCACACTTCTTTGCTTTTTCTATGGCGATCTTCGTAGCCTTGTATGCTGTTACGACCCCCATCCCGGCATTCCCATCTACGATGGCCCAAGCAGGGCCCTCACGAACGATTTCAATATTCGCCTTGGGGTTCATCCCACCACCTCTGATCTGCTTGACATAGGTCCGAAGGGCAACTGTCCCGTGAGAACTTACGCCTCTCATATCTGCTGCGACCAAGACCTTGGACGCAATACGAGCATCTTCGGAACCAAGGCCTGCCCTTTCTAGCATCTTGATACAGAAATCCGTGAGCCGTTCTACGTTAACTGTTAAGGTTGACACTTCTCTCCTCCTCCTGCTGATTCTAATCTGAGTTCATCGGTGGGACCCTGACCCCATTACTCTAAACTCGTAATATATGTCGCACCTAGAGGAGTACCTTGTAAAGCCATTCCTCTGCGTCCCTACGCGAAAACGGTTTAGGATTGTTTAGCATGTCGCTGCGATCCGAACAATCAGCCCATATTTCATCTATCTGGTCCCGGCTGACTATGGAACTATCGAAGTGAGAGGGAATCCCTATCTTGTTACTAGCTAAAGTGAAGATTTGCTCTGCAGCGGATCAGGCCTTATTTTCATCATGGCTTCCCGAAAGTAATAATGTTAACCGTAACGTGATCGATCATGTTTATCATTTTCATATTTCTACGCTACCGTTAGATTTTCCTTCTTCCACCGAAGATTTTTAAATCCTCACTTAACGTTCACTGGGAACCTGGGTGGTCGTCCGTTAAGTACCGCCACCACATCTTCCGCCGCAGCTTTCACCATACGGGCCTGGGCCTCCCTGGTGTTGTACCCTACATGGGGCGTAGCTATCACATTTTCCATTATCACTAAAGGATCATTAGGTTCACAAGGTTCCCTCCAATGTACATCTAATGCGGCGCCTGCTATCAGCTTCTTCTCTAAAGCATGCATAAGAGCTTCCCTCTCAACAACCGGCCCTCTACTGGTATTCACTAGATAAGCTGTAGGTTTCATACGCCTCAATAAGTCGGCGTTTATGAGTCCCCGAGTGTCATCTCTCAGCGGCACATGGATACTTACTATATCCGAGATTTCCATGAGATGTTCAAGCGAAACATATTCTACACCCCACTTCTCGGCAAAATCTGAGTCCCTCACTACGTCGAAGACGACAATCCTGGAACCGAAAGGCTTCAGCCTCTTGATAACTTCATGTCCTATGCATCCCATTCCTACTATTCCGACCGTACTACTAGAAAGTTCGGTTGCTACCGGCTGTTTCCATATCCCTTTTTTCATGCTTGAGTCGAGCTGAGGAATCTGTCTACAAAGCGACAACATCAATCCCAACGTCATTTCGGCCACGGCGGGACTATTAGCTCCAGGGGTATTTGTAATAGTTATGCCAGCTAAGGTAGCAGCAGCTAAGTCTATCGCATCGGTCCCGGTACCCAAACGTGCTATGACCTTAAGCTTTTTTGCCGCCATAAGTACGCGTTCCGAATATTTTTCCCCTCCAGCGATAACGGCATCCGCATCCCGCAAGGCATCGATCAATTCCTCCTCAGGTTCCCACCTCAAGGATTTGACGCCTACCTCGCAGTTATTGGATTCCAAGTAGTGCCTACCTTCTTCAGTCAAATAACTTTCGGTAAATATTACTTTGAATCGCAACTAGTTCATCCTCCAATACCACCATAGATATTTCAGGAATCGCTCTCTACACACTTTGAAATTATCAAAAAGACATTCGTAGAATTAAACCCTTTAATCGCCTTCCGCCAGGACTGTACATGGGGAGCTATCAAGCCCAACAACTAAAAAGGGAACTACATATACTCTTTTTATAGTCTTTAAAAGTCCCAAATCTAAACTGAGGTTTAAGTCCTCAATAAGCAAAACAGCTTTGGGTCCCTCTTTCCGAAATAATACCTTGTGGGACTCTATACCTTCCTCCATGTAAGCTGAAGAAGCAAAGGATATTGAGTCAATACCGACCGCTCGTAACTTTGGGAAACGGTTTGACGCCAAGTACCTGGCTGCATCAAGCGATAGGCCGGGGTTTCGGTCTCGGTAACGAACCGGGTCGGCTAGTCGGTACTTTGTAAACCCGGTCCGGATAAGTAATATGTCGCATTCTGCCATTTCTCTTTCAGAAGCCATTAAATCCTCAATGGTAATTAATTTGGCATCAGCTTTTGGTATGTCCTTTATATATGGACGATCAAAAATAAAATAATTAATATCAAGGTCGGTTATTGATTTGCCATTTGGTATCATGTGACCTGGAGCGTCCACATGGGTCCCCGCATGATTCCAGGATGTATAGTAAAATGAATTCGCCACATCCCCATTTTTTAATGACTCATCATTGACAAAATGAAGTGGTTTTCGCCCACCTGGTGTTGGCGTATCTTCAGTAAGGGGAAAAGAAATTAAAACAAATATATTTATTCCTCCCTCCATTCGCAAATTAATCTTAGGTTTCGCAAAAGCACAATGATAAACAGGTCCCTCACAAGCCTAATAAACATAATAGCATTCACTTCTTTATGTATTAAATATAAGATGTACCTTGATGGCACCTGAATGTTTATCAGCGGCTACTTGAAATGCCCTGTTAATCTCAGCGAGACTGAAACGATGGGTAATAACTCTAGTAAAATCTACCATATGATCTTCAATAAGGCGGGTTGCCATTTCGTAGTCGGAATAAATACCACCCTGTCCGTAACAAAGAGAACCCATAATCTCCAATTCCCTGTCTATAAGCTGATCCAACCTTACAGGCACGGAATTACTGTAACTCCCAACCAGTATTATCTTCCCCCCTTTTCGTACTGAAATCAAGGCTTGATTTAAGGCCCTTTCTGACGCAGTAGTCTCAATTACCACTGAGAATTGGTTCCTAGGAGGTTCGTCCTGACTTAACAAATAGATCTTTTTTATACCGAACGCTTGCGCTACTTCTGCCTGATGAAGATACTTCACCATACAGGAGGGTCTTAATCCCAAGGCATAAGCTACTGCAATCGAAAACAAGCCAATTGTTCCTCCACCGATAATAAGAATATCTTCGGGATAATCAATGGCAGCCCGACGGAGAGCATGGCAAGCGACGGCAAGCGGTTCGACCAGTGCACCTTCTTCAAAAGAAAGATTGCTGGAAAGGGGGAAAATTAATCCAGCATCGACCAAGGCATACTCTCCGTATCCACCATGGCAGACGTTAGACAAAAACTCCCACTGTTCACACAATTGATATAACCCACAACGACAAAACCGGCAATTCCCACAATGACGAAACGCTTTGACAATTACTCTTTCACCCTCTTGAACCCCATCTACACTGGAGCCAACCTGCGCCACCACTCCACTGAACTCGTGGCCATCAGTATATTTGGGGGGAGGGAATTCCCCCTTAAACCGTTTAAGGTCGCCACCGCAAATTCCACTTTGAAATACCTTAATAAGAACCTTTCTTTCATCAACTTGCGGTACAGGGTTTTCAACCAGATCAATAAGCCCGGGCTTACTATAAACAGCGGCCTTCATCTTTTCAGGCATTAACATCAAATACTCCCCCTGGCATTCGTTTCTCTAAATCTTTGCTCTCATTGCTCCCACATCGATATATAATAGTGGATATAGATGAAACTTATAAGTTCAATCGCTCTATAGCTTCTTTTGTGGTATGTGTAATGGTTTGGGGCCTCAGCCTGTAGCCACCATCAATGACAATATCAGCCCCGGTAGTATAGGAACTCACCTTATCTGATAATAATAAGGCGGCTGCCGCCCCACATTCGTCAGGCTGACCCAAGCGTCCAATAGGAATACTCGACAAAAGCGACTCTTTAAGAACAGGGTCGTTCATGACAATATCCAAGTTCTGCGAGGACATCTTTGTGTACATTATGCCGGGAGATAATACGTTTACCCTGATACCGAATGGCGCCAATTCGATCGCCAAGTTCTCAGCATACGCTTTGAGGCCCACCTTCGTAATTCTGTAAGAACTCTCCTGGTATGCCGGATGAAACTGAATTGTAGATGAAACGATCAAGATACTACCTTGACGTCTCTCTATCAAATGTTTAGATACTTCTCTGCATGCCCATATACATGAAGATAGGTTTGTGTCTAATGTCTTCCTCCAATTCTCAGTAGTGATTTTAGTCACGGACTCATGCCAAAAGTTAGCTGAGTTATTTACGTAAAAGTCGAGATGGCCGAATATTCCTATAGCCTCCCTTACCATGTTGACAACTTGTGACTCAGTGCTAACATCAACACAAAGCCGATATGCCTTTATTCCACATCCCTCAATCTCCTGGACGGTTTCGTGTTCAGGGTTGCGGCTCGCTATGGCAATATTTACCCCCTCTCGGGCTAGGGCCATGGCGATTGCCTTTCCTATGCCTCGCCCGCCGCCGGTTATCAAAGCATTCTTTCCTCTTAACCCTAAATCCATAATGATATCCCTCCTATCCTAATGCTCTAATGAAAAGATCTTTCAGATCAGCTTTCGTAGCTTCCCGCCCATTCATATGAGTTCCACCATCTTCATACGCATGTTCCACATAGGTTTCAAGAAACTTCAAGAAATGCTCTCGAGGCACCCCGGCGGCAACTATACTCTGAGGCAAGTTGAGAGCGACTTGAAGCTCCCTAACCTTATCAATCAGCTTTTGAACACTTTCTTGCTCGGTTACACCCTCGATCCCCAAAATCCGAGCTACGTCAGCATAGCGATGGGAAAGAGCTGGAATGTTAAACTCCATGCACACTGGCATGAAAATACTCAACGTAGCACCGTGGGGGACCCCGTATTGAGCACTCAATATGTGACCTAGACTGTGCATGATGCCTGCCCCAGCGTTGGCTAGTGCAATGCCCGCTAAGCAAGATGCGTTATGCACCTTGGCCCTGGCTTCTAAATCAGCGCCGTCTCTATAAGCGCGAAGTAGGTATCGAAAGAGGAGATAAATAGCGTACAGAGCAACTGCATCTGTATAGTCAGTTGCAAGCTTCGTTGTATAGGCCTCCAAAGCGTGGCTAAACGCATCAAAACCTGTGTTTGCCGTGATCTTCGGTGGCATAGTGGCTGGAATCGTGGGGTCAAGAATGGCCACGTCAGGAATCTGCTCAGGGTACCCCATACCAATTTTCCGATGGGGAATCTTACGACGGTCAGTAACTACTGCGTAAGGTGTTACCTCGGAACCTGTTCCGCTGGTGGATGGTATGGCAACAAGACGGGAAGTATTCTTCAGTCGGGGTAAAGCAGGTTGAGCTCTTAAAGTGTCAAAATCCAGTTCCGGATATGCACTCCAGGTCCTACCAGCCTTGGCGGCATCAATTACTGATCCCCCGCCAAGGGCGACTATAAGATCTGGGGAAATATTTAGTACAAAATCTTTTAACCTTGCAACAGTCTCCAGGCTTGGGTCGGGCTCTACACCTTTATAGATCGAAACTGAATAACCGCCTTTTTTCAGTATACCAACCACCTTGTCTACTAAACCAAGTAATTCCATATTATGGTCCGTAACAACAACAGCCTTATCTCCCGAGAGTTCCCCAAGAACCTGCAAGGCTCCCTGACCAAATACAATCTTTTCTCGTGGTGTAATAAAAGAACTAATTTCTATTTCCTGCAGATCTCCCATAGTTATTGCCACCCCCACTTATTTCTTTGAAGTGCGGCCTTGTCTGCTTTCCTTTGAGCCTATTGCATAAACAGGGCCTCAACCAACCAAGTGAGGCCCCGCTTTTGGGCTAAAGTTGGACCTATATGGCGACTTGTCAACCGATTCCGCCATCAAAGTGGAGTGAATTTTTTGCCTCTCCCTTTATGCAATCAATGAACCTCCTAACTACTCCTTTTCCCAGCATTAATAACCCGATCTACTAAGCCTCCAGTGTCAACCGGTCCTCGCAGATCCTTGCCTTCCATTGCCGCAGGTAGGCTCCAAAGTATCATGTTCTGATAATAGTCCGCACCGAAAACTCGTTCACCGGTGTCGGCATCTCCCCTAAAGATGTTGGGCTGGTCCCAGGTCAGACCCTGTTTGCAAACTATATTATGCCAGCAACGACGCGCCAGCTCCAACCCAAACTCCTTTTCACCGTTATACATGTAAGTCATGGCCAGCATCAATACCTCTGGCGGGAACATGCTGTAAGGACCGTAACCCTTGACAGAGGTGACGCTACCGTCCGAATTGGCATAATTAACCGCTCCATGCCGAGTTAGGGCTATATTCGCCCGTTTGATGGTAGCCAGCGTGGTTTTCACCCTGTCAGGTCGAAACACACCTGAAAGGCCGTGAAATCTTGCCATCCACTCTCCATCTAATTGGTAGCCAAATATCAAATCAGCCTTACGATCAGTTTCCGGCTCATAATAATTCAGGTAGTATTCTCCGGCCCACATCTTGTTCTCCATAGATTTGCTACCTTCTCCTAACCACTGGCGGCACTGAGCTGCAAATTCCTTATCACCCACGGCCTCGGCCATCCGCTCCGCCATTCTCAGGTTTGCGAGATGGATTCCTCCAACATGAGCCACCATCCCACTCCACTCCGGTTCTGGCGCCTCAAACCACTCCGAACCCACATTTCCGCTGGGCATGCTTATGACTTGATCTCCCATCTCGTATTCGGGACGCAGATTCATGGTGAATATGGTGTTCTTCTTAACGGAGGGATAGAACTCCCGGACTATTTTTTCATCGCCGGTCCGTAGCCAGAGACGGTCAACCATATCCACATAACATGGACCATTAAGCGTTGTTTGATACCCCGCCGTAGGGTAAACCATTTCTATAGGTCCTGTTCTGCCCGTACAACCACCAAAGATCCACGGCGCTGCCCCATCTGAAAACTGATATGCCTTGTACCCGCGCAGAGTAGATAGTGCCAATTCAGGGAAGAAATAGACCAATGGGATGTTGCCGTAAAAACTACAAGGTATGCACTCAATCTGGGGGCAACCACGAGGGCACTCGATCATACCGTAAAGCCCATCCTCCGGCCGACACCAATCCCCTATGGGGAATTCGGCCACAGCCCATAGGCCATCTTCGGTAATCAAGTGGAGAATGTTAACCAGGGAGTCCCGTAGCCACCCGGGGAGTTCGGATGCAGTGTAGACCGCCTCCTGCCAGGCCAGGATCCGCTTCAATAGATCCCCATGGTCTTTAGCTAGGATCTCGGCTGCTTCCAGTGCACCCTTGTACCGAGTAGCATACATATGCGTGTAGTAATTGGCCGAAGCCGCGTACCGATCCTTCTCCCGCTCTATGGCCGGGAGGGCCACGGGTCCTAGAGTTCCGCTGCCCTTCCACTTGGGACTGTACCAAGCCAGGATGAAACGTACTACCCTGGTCTCACCAGGAGACAACGCAAAGTCCACAGCCACAGAAGCACCTGGGTGATCCGCAGCGGCAGTCGGCAAGGCGCTAGCGATCTTGGCCCAGGCAGCCCCGTCATTCCCTAAAGCCCCTCCAATCCGCAGCTTCTCTTCACCGACTACCCCCAGGGCATAGCTGGACTGTTTTGTGGTTACAGTCACCCCGCTGAACTGGCCAGTAACCTCTTTCCGTTCAAATTGCGTGGTTCCCGCTTCAACCTCGTCCGGTCCCGGGAACGAAAACACAATGGCACCCTGCTGGGCTACATCACTGGTGTTACGAAGCTGCACTTCAAATACAGCACCTGGGAGCAGTGACGCCTCGATATCCCCCGGGATAAAGGGTGCCCATGCCCGGAGACCAACACTTATCGGCGCATCCATCTCATATTCTAAATCCGCTACAGGGTAATGCCCCCAGTAATGAATATCCTTGACGGTTTGAACCCCCACTAGGTCAAGATCTGGAGGGGCGTAGCCCGGCTTCCCCCAGGGGCTGGGCGCCGGTTCGAGGGTATTGAGATTAATAGCCGTATCATGATATGTTTTGGTCTGTTTGGTAGTGAATACCCAGGTTTGTCCACCCACGCTCATCCCTAAGAAGGGCAGGTTAATTGGTCCGCCTCGGGGGATGTGAGAATTGAAAATCGTGCTATAGCCGAAAAGTCCACTGGTTTCAAGGTCAATGCATCCAGTATCGATAGCCCCCAGCGGCATACCGCTTACCACGTGACTATCCCTTCGGTAGATCACCCCACTTACTGGTCTTGAGAATCCTTCTGCAAAAAACTCTACCCACTCCTGCGCGGGCAAATCCATTGGGAAAAGCGAACTAGTGTCGTTCTTTCTGGCGCAATATTCTACTCTGTTACTCATTATACATTCAACTCCTGTCTATTAGATTTAGTCGATAAATTATACTCCGCAATAATTACCTACCCCGAAAATGACCCAACTGCTTCCAGAGACATTTTCATTCTCTGTGGCGCCGCGCCAGCGCATGGGGGTCTAATCTGAACTGATTACCCTATGCTCCAAGAAACTGTAGCCCTATCACCCTCCCAAAGTCTTGGAACGAAAACCGTTAGTGATATTACCCTTAGTAGAGTCGAAAGAATGAATAGAACATGATACTGAGTTAAAGGGGCACCATTGCTTGAGATTATAATGCCCCTTATAAGGGGCTGAACAGCCTCGGCAATAACCCCTCCAACCACGAATGCCACGGCATTAGCTAATGCGACCACCACCCCGTATGTTGCAAAGTAAGAACTATGACTGTCGCTAGGGACAGTCTTCATCAGCAAATTCATTTGAGCCAAATCCATACCCGCACCGACCGCCCCGCCAAGCAGATTTGCCGCTACCACGGGAAACGGGTTAGACCTCGAACTTAACACCCAGAAGATAGGCATACTGATGGAAGCCTTCATCAACCAATTGATCACCCGTTTGCTACCGAAGTTATCAATCCAACGACCTACCAACCCAAGAAGCACTATAGAACTTACTGATGGAATGATCTGCAAAAGAAAATAGACATATGAATACTTGAGCCTTAATTCCTCGAGAGCATACACAGGGCAAAACGGGGCCACGATTCCAAAAGCGAACGATGTAAATGACCAAAATACTAATAGCTGACGAAAATCCTGATCTCCAAAGGGAACAAGTATACCCGAGATACCTTTTATGATTCCAGCAGGCTCCCGAAATACGGGCTCATTCACTTTTAGATAACAGGCTATATCTGCTATTCCAAATAAGGATGCTACTCCAAAGACCAATCCGAAATTTGAAAAACCCGAGTGCCTGTCAAGGTAGTATCCTACCGCTAAGGCGGTTATACTACCTGCAATCGTTGCAGATCTTACTCGACTGGCGAAAAACCTCCCTCTAATCTCGGTCGGGATCAAGTCGGTTACCCACGAAAGATAACAGACCTGTCCTGCCGACCCCAAGCATGATGCAAAAAACACCAGTGCACATAACATAATAAGGGTTAGGGATGCACCTAAAGTGCTAACTTCGAACGCCAGAAAAGCTACGACGACCCATAAGAACCTGCTTGGAAAGAAAAATCTAAGAAAGACTTTTCTCCGGCTACCCGAGCATCTAAGAGCCCACGCCCCAATAAACATGAAGATAGCAGCGATAGCAGGTAAAGCCGTTAGAAATCCATATATAGAATCGCTAGCTCCAAGTTTCCTTACAAAGCCGGTAAAGGCCACACCGCCTGACACGGGACTAAATATATTGGATAGAATGCCGGATAAATAGACCCATATGAGGCTATTGTTATTTCCCCTATTTATCGTTATTGAGATTTTTGTCAAGGTATCGAACAATTTCATAAGCTTCGTCCTAAATTGGTTTACCTTGAGGAGCAGGACCCCCAAAACCGCATAAGATCTTATTTTAGCTCTTCTCCAATATTCCCGTTCACTAAAGCACTTCCACACCACCGTTGAGGGTCCAACCATACCTGGAGATGTATACATCACGGCTAGAGAAAAACCTGTTCGCTCCCGTAAGATCTCAGAGTGAAATTTAATTCATTTAAATCCCCCTACGTCGTTGGACTCCCCCCTGACGACGGCTATTTAAGGGGAATGATTTGGATTGTTGGTGCTGTCGTGCTTTCAATCTGGAGTTGATCCCCGGGTGACATGAGAATGTCAACGCCTGGGGCAACCGAGTAGTCTACCATCCGACCAGAGCGGAGCAATTTCACGCTGGAAACAGTGCCGCCAACCACGCGTACCGTGGCGGAATAGAGACGTTGGGTGTAGATGAACTGCCCAGCGCTGGTCGTAACTTCTCTAATATTTGCCGGCTTACCCGCCCACGTGACTTGATTCGTCGGGGTCCTTGCCTTATCTGTCACGTTCTGGTCTAGGTCAAAAGAAGAGTCTTCAGGAATGATATGGATCTGATTCCCTTCGGCAGATTCATCGAAGATAAGCATGCGTCCAGCAGCGAAAGGTTTGTTGCTCGGCCGCGGCAGAAGTTGGATTACATTATTCTTGCCCGAAATCTCGATGCCAGTCACATCACTTGCCCCCTGGTCCACGCCAATGGCTAACCAAAGGGTATTCCTGACGCTCTGCTCACCCAGTTTCAGGAGCGTGCTCTTATCAGCGTTCGTATGGAGGTGAAGAACTTCCAGATTGTTATTGGCGAAAGTACCAATGGTCTCCATAACGGTCTTGAAGTTCAGGTTGCCGAAAAAGCGGAAAGTATTGTGTACAATAGGAGCTGCCGTACCGTCAAAGATCAGGCCCGTCCCGCCCTGGCGTTCGCCGGGCGTGAAGGGATGCGGATCGGCCATGCCCTGGCAATGAATCTCTGTCTCCACGAAGATCGGAAAGTTGTCGATAGGTACCGGCTTCTCGGGCCTGATCCTCATAGCCGCGCCTAGCCCGCCATAGACCAGGATACCAAGGTGATACTCGCAATTCATACTCGAATCGATGACCAGAAGGTCTTTATCAGCCGGCCCTATCCAGTTGAGGACGTATACGCCCCCGTCAACCCGGAAGTCCTGAGCAGGTGGAAAGTGGATGGTGTCCTGAATGTGGTATACCGCCCCCCCGCCATAGCCACCCTTGACGTAGAGATCGCTCCCCGTCAGCACGGCATAATCGAGTGCTTCCTGCCACCCAGAGGTCTTGGTTCCCGGGGTATCGGGGCCGAAGTCACCGCTACCGTCATAGGCCAATATCACATAGGGATGTTCCGGGGCCGACGTTGTCTCGGATGGGTATGCTAAGGCTGCAGCCTGCAATGTCCAGTCAACAAAGGCTACCAAGACTCCCAAAGCCAACACCAGTAGACAGGGCCTATATACGATCCTGGATACCCATCTCCATAACATGTTAACACTCCCCTTTCTAGAGTGGGCTTCTAGAACCCCTCACGGCCTCTCATCCCTTTAACATACCACTGAGCTGTATTCCCCTGGTAAACTGCTCTTGTACCAAAAAATAGAATACAACCAAGGGAACTATCATAAGAACGGCTCCTGCTGTCTGAATCGGAACGGCCGGTAGATTAGGATTAATCAACGCCCCAAGGAGAACAATGCCTATTGTCATCGTGTATTTTTCCCATGAGTGCAAATAAACCAAGGGTCCGAAGAAGTCGTTATACGTTCCCGCTACATGAAAGATGGCAACTGTGACTAAAGCTGGTTTAGCCAATGGCAAGACAACCCGCCAAAATATGGTGAAGTAGCTTCCACCATCCAAGAGGACAGCTTCATCTAGCTCTCTTGGAATGGTGCGGAAAAACTGCCTCAGGAGAAATACAAAAAACGCATTGAGGCCGAAATAACTGGGTACGATAAACGGACGAAAAGTATCAACCCAGCCCAGCCTATTAAAGATTAAGTATTGTGGGATCAGCAGAACCTGTGGCGGAAGCATCAACGTGGCAATAACTAGCACAAAAACAAACTGTCTACCCGGAAATCGCAGGCGAGCCAAGGGGTAGGCTACTGCTGCACAACTCAGCACTTGTCCAACTAACGAGAAAACAACAATAATCAGGCTGTTTTTGGCCAGCAGAAAGACATTTACAGCCCGGAAGGCGTTGATATAGTTCTCCACGGTTATGGGATTCGGTATCCATGCCATAGGAGCAATAACCCACTGTCCTTGTGTTTTCAATGAAGTAGATAGCATATATAGAAAGGGAGCAACTATAGCCACACCGCCAAGCGCGAGTACGATTTGCAGGCACACTTCCTGCGCTAGGCTTCTCCTTCGTATTGAGGGCTCTCGCCCCTCGCCAGTGTTAGTCCTTGTTTTTTCTGTAATTATTGTCCTCTCCATCTGGATAACCCACCACCTTCATTGAGATGTCAAATTAAATCATATCCAATTTCGACAGTGAGGAACAACCAGAGCCCGCCAAAAGACAATATCGTCTTACTCCTCCGCCGCGCTTAAATCTCTACCTTCAACAAGGCGCGAAGACCTACCAACCCTTCCCACCGGTCTCATAATAAACCCAACGGTTTGAAGTCATGAGAAGAAGAAGGCTCAAAATCATCGTAACTGCGAGCAGACTCCAAGCCAGAGATGATGCATAACCTAGCCGAAAGTATTCAAAGGCTTGATAATACAAGTATAGGACCACGAGTCGGGTGGCCCCAGCCGGGCCGCCTTGGGTCAAGATATAGACTTGCGTAAAAGACTGTAAAGCTCCAATAACTCCCAAAATCAAATTAAAAAGAATAACCGGAGTCATCATGGGCAGAGTTATTTTCCTAAAAGTTTGCCACGCACCCGCCCCGTCAATCTGAGCGACCTCATATAACTCCCGAGGTACATTGGATCGGCCCGCCAAGAAAATAAGCACCATATTGCCTATTGTCCAATATCCCATCAAAATCAAAGCAGGTAAAGCCCAATGCGCGTCTTGAAGCCAAGCCGGACCCTGAATACCGATTCTTCTAAGAACTGCATTGACCATTCCATCCTTTGCCCATACCGCACCCTGTACCATGGTTGCAGCGGTTCCAGCGAGCATAGCAGGTAGATAATAAATTGCTCGCCATAAACGAGTTACCCTTTTGACGTTATATAGGATCAATGCGACAGCTAAGCCCAGGAGCTGTGTGTAGACTATCCCAATGACCGCGTAGATCCCCGTCACCCGCCAAGTATGCCAAAAGTTTGGGTCATATACCATACGCGTTAAATTGGCCATCCCTATAAAACGTGGCGGACTGAAGACGTCGTACTCCATGAAAATAAGGATGAACGAAACTGTAAAAGGTATAAGAATAAAAGCAGAAAACCCTATAATATACGGCAGCAAAAAGATCAAAGCAGCTCTCCGCTCTGCTCCCTTTAATGTAAGCTTTCGCCGTCGTTCCCCTTTCGCCCGAGGAAACTTCATGGTGCCCACTCCTTAATGCGATAGATTAGGTTGTATGAATAGTCAATGTGGATAGTGAAGATTAGGAGGGGCTGGCACCCCCTCAGGAAATTCCTATTCCCTGCACTCAGGTGCCAGCCTGCAATGGCCTACAAACCAACTTTCTTCTTACTGACTGATAATCCTGTTAACATCCTCCACGGCTGCTTTCAGGACGGCCTTCAAATCTGCATGGGGGTCCTCAAGAGCTGGGACAAAGCGATCCACGAGCGCCTTGTCGATTTCTCGATTATTTGGATGAACCATCTCTGGCTTGGAGACTCGCCGTATCTTATCATTCTGCCACAGATCTAATAAGTTAACTGCGGAGGTCATTTTCTCTGCAACGAATTTCCGAACGGTGTCAGACAACATAGCGTCATTACGGCTCACCGGGTGACCACCAGAGAGGAAGAACTTGATCTGGGTATCCTTGCTGACCAAGACCTTCACAAACTCGAAGGCCTCTTTAGGATATTTACAGGTCCTGGATACACCCCAACCGTCACCGCCGACTACACACACATCGCGACCCCCAATCGGCTTCGGAGTCAGATAAGAACAATTCCATTTATCCTTGAAGCTCGGATCTTGCTGCAAAGCGGGAAGGATTACCGTCGGGAGCCATGGCCCGCAGAAATCCGCCGCACACGTATTCTGAAGCAGTGGCTGTGAACCTGCAGGCGGAACAGCTTGTTTGGAAAGAGGCAAGCTGATCTTGTACTTCCAAATCAGATCATGCATGAACTGTAAGGCCTTTAGCCCCTCCGGTCCTCCAAAGGTGGCACGCTTCCCGCTCTTGTCGGTTATATCCGCACCTTGAGCCAAGAGAAGCTGACGAAACTGCATCCGTACCCAATGCATGTCCGATCCTGATGGGGTCGGGAACCGCATACGGTATCCTTCTCGGATGATCCTACCACTGCTATCATACTTTGTTGTCTTCTTACCCCACTCGATCAATCCGTCCCAGGTAGTGGGGAATTTGTCTATACCGGCCTCCTTGGCAAAATCGGTTCGGTAGTAGATCATGTCACCCCCGCCGAACATAGGTACAAGCATCTGTCTATCCTGCTGGTCATAGAATATCTCATTAAATCCGGGGGGATTCTGATCGAGATCGTCGCTAAGGATACTACGGTCGATCTCTCGAAACACGCCTTTCGCGATTAGAGGAGGTACCCACTGCGGATTGGCGTACATCACGTCTGGTAATTTTCCCGCTGCGGCAGCAGTCAGTATTCTCTGCACTGCGGCGTCCCACGGAACATATTCGCTAACAACTTTTACACCAGGATGCGTGGCTTCATATTGCTTAATTACCTCCGTGACTATGGGATTGAACCAGGGCCCATGGCAGTGCCACAAGGTTATGGTCACCTTGGGCGCCGCCTGTACAACCGCGAGACCGGATATCAGCAACAGCAAAACCAATAGTCCACTAAGAAGTATTGACAGCTTTTTCATGGCAAACCCTCCTCATTCATAGAAGCTATTCGGGAAATCCTCATGCATATCAAGCATACATAACCCTTGATACTTCCCTGTTACTAGATCATCTTCACCATTTCGCCTAAGAACTTCTACCGACTTCCCCCTACTAAATCTAGTTATCGTCCTATTCCAACTAGCTAGCATAACTATCCTCGCCATCACCTCCTTTGTTTCTCCCAAAACCCAGCCTAAATTACCAAATTTTTCTACAAAACCTACCACCTATCGCCTCCTCCTAGGCTGGGAGCTAAGTATTTTCATTTTACCAATACCCTCGCCATATAAATCTCACTCTCTCATTAATAATATCCCGGGCAACATACCTAATCCTCGCTCGGCAACACCTTGTAGTGTGGCGGTATTATTTCTTCTTTGAGAGGCAAATCCACCCAAGCCCCGGTCTCCATCGATTTATATACTGCACACATAACCTCTATAGCCCGAGCCCCATCCTCTCCGGAAACCAAAGGCTCCTCATCGTTAATCAAACAATTCATAAAGTGCCTTGTCATATTCTCGTAGTTATTGGGGTATCTTGGGGGCACAATCGGAACCCACCGTTTTTGCACCGGTCTATTGATCACATCCTCCACCCAGAATAACTGCGGCCATCTGTAGTTCTTGATTATCTCGGGCAGGTCCTCAAAGTTGTAATCCTTGTTAGTAAAGACAGCCATCGGAACGCTCTGGAACGGATTTGTTCCGTCACTTGATGTATAAATAGTACCCTCAACTCCATAAAGCTCCGTAACCTGGGAACTAACTGGCGAAAACCTATTGCAGCTGACGCATCCATACGAACCATTTTCGAATTCCATTAAGACCCAAACTGTGTCATCACATAGAGTGTAGGAGTCTGGCATAGCAAGCCGCTTGGCAACTCCTGTTACCCTTTTAACCTTGCTACCAACAAGCCAGGTCAAGAGGTCTATAGCGTGGGCTCCTGTATCGGGAAGAGCTGCCCCTCCTGCGACTTCACAGTTCAGACGAAAATCGGTCTTTGCCACGTTGTTCTGATAGAGATACCAGTGCTCATGCAGAGAAGAACGCGCCATCAAAACCTTCCCGATAACCCCCTGATCGATAAGTTGCTTAGCCCATTGATTCTGCGTCCAGAACCGCCGGTCACACCCAACCATGAGCTTAACCTTGTTTTCCCTGCAAGCATTTACTATATCCCAGGCTTCCCTGTTCGTTATAGCCATGGGCTTCTCGACTACAACATGAAGCCCCGCCTTAGCTGCTGCAACAGCCTGGTTTCTATGGACGTTGTTAGGCGTTGCTATGATCACCGCATCGAGGCCCTCAGCCTTCTCATACATCTCGTGATAATCGGTGAACCAGTATTTTGCACCCCATCTATCCGCCGCGCTCTTTGCTGTATCCGGATTCACATCGCATACCGCTACAAGCTCGGCACCCGGTGTCCTTTGTATGGAAGGGAAATGGGCCAGCTCAGCTATGCTTCCGCATCCCAAAACTGCAAAGCCGTATTTTCTGCTCAAAAACAGTACCTCCCTCGCAAGGTTTCTCACGTCAATTCCTTTAACTTTAACCTAGATTCAATATCCTTCAATTTCGGCATCCGATCCGCTCTCACTCCGCCAGTGCCCTCACATACATGCAACGCCACGGCTGAGGCAAATCTCATAGATCTTTCCACATCACCGGATTTCATGTACTCGACCAAGAAACCGGCTGAGAACGAGTCCCCGGCTCCTGTCGTATCTACCACCTTCCCGCTTAAGGCCGGGACCTGGTAGATTCTATCCTTCTCAGCCCCTACTGAGCCCCTCTCCCCGAGAGTTATTACACCCACCTTCGCCCCCCACTCCACGAAGAGCTTAGCGACATCCACAGCATACTCGGGCCCGGTTCCAAGCAGGTGGCGACAATCCTCGATGCTTGCGCGTATTATGTCGAATAGGCCTATGAATTCCCTTAACTTATCCGGGTGCCTCTTTTCTTCTTCCGTCGGATGCTTGCTGGAGTGGGCCCCCCCGTAACCCCCGAGGTCTACGGCAAGGGTCGCTCCCAACTTTCTGAGCTCCTTTATTGTCTCAACCGGCACGTCCCAATCCATCGTGCACACGTAAAAGAATCTAGCTGCCCGATACGATTCCGGTATGTCTTCGAAAACTATTGCTGGAGCTCTCTTAGGATACGTTATCTGTTTATCGCCAGACTGAAAGTACGTTAAAATGCTAGTCGTGGTATCCGCTCCTCTATTAACAATCCCCCTGGTATCGACGCCCGCATCTATAAATGGTTTGAGGAGTTCTCGGGGCATATCCGAACCTATAAGGGTGACTACGCCCACCTTCGCCCCCAGAGTTGCCGCCACCACAGAGGAATAGGCAACCGGGCTTCCCAATACAGGGCCTATAGTCCTATCAGGGTACTGAATCATCTCCTTGACTATATGCCCGACTGTGACAAGATCCGGAACCAAGGCCTTCCCCTACCTCTCTCTCTTGCCCTCTATGAACTCGTTCAGCATCTCGAGCGCCTCTACGTCTACTACCTGCATTGGAGGATGCTTGGTCAGATATGCCGATGCAGAAGTTAGTACCCCTCCTATTCCCCTATCGAGAGCCAATTTCAAACACCGAATGGCGTCGGCTATGGTCCCGCCGAAGTTTGGACTATCTTCAACCTCAAGTGTAGCTTCAAAACGCAGGGGAGCGTCTCCGAAGTTCGACGCGATAAAGTAGAATTTCGTTGTCTTGCGATCCTTCATCAGCGGCACATAGGCAAAACCTGCAGATATTTCAGCTTCGTATGGAATCAGCGACGTAAGGGCCTCTGTCTTTGTCAGTTCTTTACTCTTCCCACGTTTAACTAGGTTGGCAAAATCAGTATTGCCAGCATAATTCAACTGGTAAGATTTCTTTATCTTTATTCCTCGATCTTGGAAAAGTTTGATAAGAGCCCTATGAATGATTGTTCCGCCAAGTTGGCTTTTAACATCGTCACCTATCAGGGGGACGTTCTTCTTTACCGCTGCTTCCTGGTATTCTTTGCTGCAAACTATTAATTCAGGCATTCCATTCATATACCCCAAGCCCACCTCCTTGATAGCGATATCAGCATAGAACCTGGCTGCCTCTGCCGAGCCGGTGGGCAGGAAATTCAGCAAAATCTCGGCTCCGCTATCCCGCAATACCTTCGCTACATCACACGGCTTCTCATCGGATACTTCATAAAACTCCCTGAGGTGATCGGGGGCACCGTCGAGCACGGGACCCATCATAACCTTTACGTTTGTAGGCCTTACCTTCACGTCTGGATAGACGTAAGCACAATTTGGCGCGGAAAATATCGCTTCAGCTAAATCTTTCCCTACTTTATTCCTAGCGATATCGAAAGCCGCAACCGGTACTATATCAGATACCTTGTACCCACCGATTACCGGGTGCATTAGTCCAACCGTACCTTCGGGATCGACCTGACGATAATACTCTAAACCCTGGATAAACGAGCTTGCACAATTGCCAACACCGACTATAGCCACTTTAATTTCCTTAGACACGTTGTATTTCCTCCCCATGTAAAATGCCTACATTACTCCGGAAAATCTCGGGATTAGACCTCCCCATATTGAAGTATTTAAGAGGTCTCATCCCTTAGCTCCATTCCCATCCCACTATAAACGCCACGCATACGAATATGCATGTGCCACCATAATTAATCGTCTAAAGGAGAAACATAAAAATTATGCGAGATAACAAGGTGATATCGACAACAATGTTGATTTTGCTTTGATGTTAACCATAACGTGATCGATCACATTTGTTATTTATATATTTCTACCCTCTAATGGATTTTCCTTCTTTCGCTGAAAAATTTTCTTGCCGCGCATAACCCCAGGGATGGGTCTGTCAGCTAAGCCGCTACCTGACCGCACCAATACCTATGCCATTCGCCGTTTTATACCCCAGGGCCGTAAGTACACAGAAGGCATTAGCACCATCTTTTGACCAGCTCATCCCCGCTAACTTCTGCTGCCCCGTCACCCAAAGGTCTATATCCCGGTCGTATTCCTACTCCGATACTCAAAATTATTGGCAAGAAAACAAAAAGCCCAGCCTAAAGAGGCCGGGCGATAAAAATCAATATTCAAATCACACCCGTGGGATATAATCAATAGCGTATTTCAACGCTCGTTCCCTTGCCGAATCATTTAGTTCCCCCAGATTCTCTCCGTGAAATTCAATAATCTTGCCTTTATATAATGCAGGAATGTTCAGTATGGTGTCTAATAATTACGTCAGAAGGAGACCCTCTATTCACCATTTTCTTATCATAGGGGTAAGAGGTCGACCGTGGAGAAATCCCAAAAAGCCATTTCTAAGGCAGTTAGATTAAGAAATAAATGGTTGTTGACACCATGGAGAGGCGTCATATTGGTATTGTCTAGCCCTTAGCCCTTTCACTCATACTAGGCTATATCATCAGTATTGTCAGCATCGCATCCTCACCGACAACGGGATCTAAAACAACGGGATCCAGTTTTCCGAGATTCCGATCAAAGGAATACAGTTACCGGTTAAGCCTAATTATAGGGTGAAAATCCGCGACGTCGTTTTGGAGCCGGAAGCGTTCAAACTTGGCGATACGGTCTCAGTCAGAATATTTGATACAAACCGATAGATGGCGCGGAACCGATGAACATGGTCCTCTATCCGGTCGCTTGGGACCATGCGAGGGAGCAGCGAGACCGGCCGCTTGCCACTAATAATAAGGTGGCGGGGCCGGTTTTGATATTTTTTAGGTCGGTATTATGCTATTGTTACGTTTCATGGGGTAACGAGAATTCGTGCCACATCGAGGAGGTGGTTATGCCGCCAGAGCGCCAGGAAATAAAAATAAATAACAAGTCGATCCCATTTATTAAATTTAGACTTACGAGGAGGGGAAGAAGATGAATAGTCCTTCTTTCATTGTGACGAAGCGTATAGCATTCCCATGTCTCGGACTCTTGCTCATAGTCCTTGGGCTATCAGGTTGTTTTGGAGGTGGAGGAGGTGGTGGTGCAAGCCCGAAAGGAACCGTAACAGGCTATGTCTCAGAGGTCGACACAAGCACACCTCTGAGGATTGAACTGACGTTTATGGGTTCTTCCCCGGGAGTTGCCGGTGCAACAGTTACACTAGTGGGGACCAACAAGGTCGCGCAGACAACAAATGTAGGCAAGTTTAACCTCAGCAACATAAGCCCAGGAACCTATGACCTTGCAATCCAGAAAATTGGGTGGCCGTCTGTTAAAGTCTATGGTGTGACTGTGGAAGCTAGTAAAACCAAAGAACTTGCGCTCAGGATGGTGAAACCGGGACAAACCGCTCCTCCTGAAACCATCGCCCCGACCGTATCTATCAACTGTCCATCAACGGTCTCAGGGAGTGCCGATATTTCAATAACCGCCAATGATGCAAGCGGCATCTTTGGGGTTGCTTTGTTCATGGATGAAAATCAGGAACCGATACAGGGCTGGGGTTTCGATGGAAGTACCATAGCGTCATCCCTCACTTGGACGTGGGACACTATCACCCCGCCAAATCCAGATTCTTACGGAATCGGATGGCACAACGGAGAGCATACCTTGACTGTTATGGCTTTAGACAATAATCATAATGCAGCGTTCAGGTCTATTACCGTAAATGTCAACAACCCAACTGAGGGCGGGGATCTGCCCACAGCTCCCACAAACCTGACAGCTATGATGGTGACTGCTCACTATTCTGTATTTAGTACTCCTACTCCCTTCGGCCCCATGGTGCGAGGGATGAAGTCCCAAAAGCGTTTGGGTATCTTCGATGTCTCAGGCATCAAGTCGAGGATTGGTACCAAGGGTACACCCGCCGGTTCTGATTCAATAATAATATGCTCTTTGGACTGGAATTATGGTAGCCCGAATGTACTTGGCTTCAAGGTCTACCGGGACGGCGTATGCATCGGCGATGTTCCAAACAATCGAAGCCCCTGGCCAGATAGTTCTCCAAAGCTGTCCCCTGGTCAAAAGGTGGAATACAAGGTATCGGGCTATAACCGTTCCGGCGAGGGTCCCAAGAGCGCTTCGGTGCAGAGAACGCCCCTATCACCGCTTCGTGGGGTTGCGCTCGTAAGCCCGGCGGACGGGAACTCAACGTCATCTACCCCGACCTTTAGCTGGGGAAGCGTACCTGGTGCAGAAGGCTACCTCATTGAGGTAATGGATGCAGCTCATAATTCGATGTGGGCGGGGTATACGAGAGGCGAAACTTCAGTAACTTATGGCGACTCGAATCATACAATCGGAAGTCAGGCTCAGCCTTTAACGTCGGGGGTACAATACACCTGGTATGTCATGGCAGCGGCAACAACGCCTGATATTCCAGATAACCCGAATTGGGATACATGGCAGCCTGATGCGGTATCTATATCAGCTTCCGAGGAATGGGCATTCACAGTTGGGCCGCAATAATGAAAGCGGGGGCCGAGGGTATCTCAGCCCCCTTGCTTCCACACTTTCGGAGTAAGCCAGATACCCCCAAGCTACCAGGCAACCCAGGGACGAACCTTGCGAGCGCGCAGAAAAGCGACAGAGGCACCATGGCGATCCCCAGGAGAGAAGCTTGTGACATGGACCATGCGAATGCGTAGAGTCCGCCCATCAGTGGTCGGTAGCACCACTTTGTGGTCTGTCCGTAATAGATACCCACCATCCAGACTCTGTGCAACTGCCTTCTTAACTGCCTTCTTTGTTTCCTTCTGAGCAGGATTGTTGGGAGATGGCTTCCGGACCACCTCCCGCCATCCATCAGATTCGAATTCGTCCAGCCACTCATTCCGTTCTGCTTGACGCGTGGCCACAAATCCAGCCCCGAGAAGATCCTGAATGGTCGTGCGGTTAACCCAGCCAGGCATGGCATGGTCCGAGGCTGATGACACAAGCCGGTTGAGGGTCATTACCCATGTCAAGATATGCAGTCGCTGTCGTCAAATACACTCCTCCAAACGGTGCAGTGAGATATTAGTTATGGTTACAAGCGCCGAAATCAGGTATAAAATGGTCCGTTTGAGAGAAAATTAGTGAGGAATACCAAATTATGCTGACACAAGATGATTGATAAGATATAACAATTCCTGAAGGATGGGATGGGCGTGCTTGAGAAACTATGGCGGCTTCTCTTCCGACGAAGGCAGCGCAGGCGGGACTCGGGGCAAGCTCGGTCAAGCCCGGCTAAGGGACGGATATCCTCCAAGCTACAGGTCAACCATGAGAGGATCAAAGCTGCATTCGGAAATAGCCCCGATCTGGTATTACGGTATCTAGAGATCGGTGATCAAGGGAAGATTTCGGCGCTTGTCGTTCACATAGATGGCCTTTGCGATAAGCGACTGGTCTCGGAGGCGATAATCGAGCAAGTCACCGACATAAATAACAAATGGGGCAACCCAAAACAGGCGTACGTGGATCTCAAGGACCGCATTCTTTCCGCTAGCGGCGTCAGGGAAGTCGATTCGCTCGATGAATTCATCAACCATGTCACCTGCGGGGATTGCGGAATTTTGGTCGATGGCATCACGAGGGGATTAGCTTGCGATACACGCGCTTGGGAGCATAGGGGCGTAGAGGAGCCAACCACCGAGTCCACTATTAGAGGTTCGAAAGAAGGGTTTGTTGAGTCGCTGCGCACAAATACCAGCCTCTTGCGCCGTAGAATCAAGGATTCCAGACTTTGGATCGAGGAGCTAAAGATCGGGCGCATAAGCAAGACAAGCGTTGCTATCGTATATATTTCAGGAGTGGCCGATGACAAGATCGTGAAGGAGGTCAGAAATCGGCTCAGGAAGATCGACGTCGACAGCATCCAGGAAAGCGGCCATCTCGAGGAATTTATTGAAGATGCGCCGTTTTCTCCTTTCCCGACAATCCTGCGCACTGAGCGGCCTGATAGAGTAACAGGAGCCCTATTAGAAGGTAGGATCGCGCTTCTTACAGATGGCACTCCATTCGCCCTTATCGTCCCGGCCACGTTTACCATGTTCATCACTGCCCCTGAGGACTATTACGAGCGATATTTTATCGGGTCTGCAATAAGACTCCTAAGGATAGCATCGTTCTTTATTTCCTTGACCCTACCGTCGCTATACGTAGCTGTAACGACCTTCCACCAAGAGCTGCTACCCACTCCTCTCATATTGAGCATCGCAGCTCAAAGGGAAGGTATACCGTTTCCAGCTGTGGTCGAGGCGATGATAATGGAGTTGATTTTTGAGGTCTTGCGTGAAGCCGGAGTCCGTTTGCCCAGGCTAGTCGGTCCGGCTGTCAGCATAATAGGTGGCCTGGTGCTCGGGGAGGCGGCGATGCGTGCAGGCCTGGCATCCCCGGCGATGGTGATGGTTGTGGCGTTCACGGGGATCGCTTCGTTCGCCAACCCGGTGTTTAGCCTCGCTATCGGTGTGCGTCTCCTGCGCTTCTTACTGTTAGTTCTGGCGGGATCATTAGGGCTGTTCGGTGTAGAGGCCGGGATGCTTGCCTTGTTGATTCATCAGATCACTTTGCGATCATTTGGAGTGCCGTACTTAGAACCCTTAGCTCCGGTGGTATTTTCAGATCTCAAGGACGCCTTGTTACGAGCCCCATGGTGGGCTCTTAATACCCGGCCCAAGTTCGTTGGCAAGAAAGAGCCAACAAGACAAGCCCCTGGCCTCAGGCCGAAGCCACCCTCTCGCGAGGAGAAAGAGGTTCATCACTTGGAAGGTAAGGAGGGCGGCAAATGAGTGCGCCACGCAAAATCGAAGGCGGGAAGATATCAGCGAGGCAACTTACAGCAATGCTGGTGTTAAGTCGGATAGCGGTAATTACTATCATATTTCCCATGATAACAGGAATCCAGGTTCCGCAGGACGCCTGGATTGCTAGTTTGCTCGGGATGCTCGTATCAATACCTTTAGTGTTATTAATGGTGTATTTAGGCTTGAAGTTCCCCGATAAGACAATCATTGAATGCAGCGAGGCGCTTCTGGGCAAGTATTTCGGAAAGCTTTTGGGGTTTATCTTGGTAGCGTACTGGATAAGCATCACTTCTAATGTAGCAAGAGCGCTCGGAGAGGCCTACACCATAGCCATAATGCCAGAAACGCCGATACTGGTCTTTATGGTTGTGATGGTGCTCCTGGCGGCCAACGCTGCCAGATGTGGCCTCGAGGTGGTCGGCCGGATGGGCGAGCATAGCATGTGGATCGTCCTCTTTTTCTTGATACTTATGTTCATCCTCCCCTATGATGAAATGAATTTCAAGAACCTGGCCCCGGTTCTATCTCGGGGCTTTCGCCCGCTTCTAGAGCCAGCGGGAACAGCTGCCTCCTTTTTCATGCAGTTTATCGTCCTGGGCATGGTGTTGCCCTACCTTAACAAGCCAAAGGATGCAACGCGATTCTCTGTATATGCGATCTTGATCAGCGGGTTGTTGATGACATGGTTTACAGTAGCTTTGGTGGCGGTCTTCGGGACAACGGTATCGGGGCTGGCGCTGCCGGCTTACAGCCTGGGCAGGATGATAAGCATCGCCAATTTCCTGGAGAGGATCGAGGCCATCACAATGGGGGCATGGACGCTGAGCACCGGGATCAAGCTCGCACTGTTCTTATGGGCAAGCGCTGTAGGATTGGCGCAACTGTTTGGCATCTCTCGATACCAGCCGCTCGTGTATCCACTGGGGGCAATAGTCGTTGCGTTCGGTATCTTATTCTTTGAAAACTTTGTAGATATACATCGCTTCTTTGAATTTAGGAATTGGGGAATCTATTCCCTCGTTATCACACTGGGCACAATGGCTATT
Organism: Bacillota bacterium; assembly: GCA_013178125.1. NCBI lineage: Bacteria > Bacillati > Bacillota > Bacillota bacterium. The sequence continues at coordinate 38,717 of JABLXJ010000017.1, forward strand.
TTATACCTGGCCGCTCTTGTGCGAAGCAAGCTCCCGCCTCATATGAGGAGGTGAACCCGATGCCAACAGGACAAGTTCTCAGAGTGGGTGCTATTATCCTGCTCATAGTGATAATGACCACTATGACCGGATGCTGGAACCGTAGAGAAATCGAGACCCTTGGCTTTGTCCTGGCAGTTGGTATTGACCAAGCTAGAGAGGAAGGTAAGGTTCAGCTAACGGTTCAGGTAGCAAAGCCCTTTGCTATAGGAGTCGGGGGACAAGCAGGAGGGGGAGGAGGAGCTATGCAAGAGAAGCCCTTCTGGGTCGTAAGCAGCACGGGATATACAGTGTTTGAAGCGGTGCGGAATTTCCTCTCCCAATCGCCACGGCGGCTGTGTTGGGGACATAACCGGTTTATTCTGATAGGCGAGGAACTTGCTCGAAAAGGCGTTCAGGATGTTCTGGATGTTTTTGTGCGTGATGGCGAACCGCGCTGGCGGGCGTGGATAGTGGTGGCGAAGGGCGCCAGGGCGTCGGATCTTTTGGAGACCGAGTTTGAGCTAGAAAGAATGCCTGCAGAAGCAGCCATGGGCATAATTCAAGGTAGCCGGATGGGGTTATCCACAATTGGCGAAAGCATGTTGATAGATTTCCTCCAAAAGCTCGAGGAAGAGGGAATAGATCCAATTGCCACCCGCGCGGAGATCGTCCCCAGGCCACAAAAATTCGATATTAGAGGGGAGTTAAAGAGGGAGAAAATAGGCGCGTCAGCCAGAATAACCGGGGCTGCGGTCTTCAAAGACGACAAGCTGGTGGGCTGGCTCAACAAGCCGGAGACCAGAGGGTTCAACTGGGTCATGGGTAAAGTGAGGAGCGGTATCATTGTGATCAAAAAGCCCGGTGAAGAGGACAGGTTCATAGGGCTTGAGATCCTGAGGGCAAAAGGCGGGTTCAAACCCGAAATCAAGGACGGCAGGGTTTCGGTCACCGTAAGGGTTGAGGCTGAAGCTAATGTAGGCGATATACAGGGGTTCCTCGATCCGCTCGAGTCCCCAGAAGTGTGGGCCAGTATGGAACGAAGGATGGCTGCTGTGATCAAGAATGAGATTATGGCTGCTGTGGCCAAAGCGCAAGAGCTCAACTCCGATATATTCGGCTTCGGTGCCGAACTGAACCGGAGAAACCCTGAAAAATGGGCTGAACTCAAAGATCGGTGGGATGAAGAATTCCCCCGTGTGGATGTCCAGGTGGAAGTCAAGGCTAAATTGAGACGATCAGGCCTGGTAATAAGGAGCACGAGGATCAAGAGGTAGCTCGGGAGGGACCGCCTGTGTCAGTTGTATTGCTCGTTATCTCGTTTATCGCAATCGTTGCCTATGAGGCGCCTGATATTATTCGAGAGAGGCAATGGGGAGAACTTGCGCTATTTATTGTTCTTGTGCTTCTCGGGTTTACGATCAGCCTCCTCCAGGCCATCGGGATGACGGTTCCCAACCCGGTCAAGGGCATCGAGTCTCTCACGGAAAGGATAGCAAGGCTCTTTCAGTAGCGTTTAGACTGCCAAGTTACATGTGAAGTGAAGGGTTGATGGCTATGAATATGCTTAAGTGGGATATGGCACCCGAAGAGCTCGCTCAACTTATTTGGCGGCTATACTGGGACGAAGAATTGAGCCAGGAGCTTGTGGCAGCGCGGTTGGGTTGTTCCCGCACATGGATCTATAGACTCATGAAGAGGTTCTGCATACCAACGCGGACGCAGAGTCAAGCAATACGAACAGCTATTAAGCATGAACGGATAGACTTCAAACAGTTAAGACAAAAAGGAATCGCCACTATGAGGGAGGAGGTCAGAAAAGGCTTACGCAAATGGAACCGCCCCGGAAAGTATAAATCCAAGATAGCTGCCCTGGAGAAGAAAATGGGGCAGTCCCTTAAAGAGATTTTCCGTTCACTCTATTGGGATGAGGGTATGAGTTGCCAGGAGATCGCCGAGTACTTAAACAAGGTAATGGCCGAGCTTCCAGGCAAGCCATTTAAGGTCTGCAAAACATATGCAAGCAAAGGGTTGAGGAGATTTGGTATCGCAAGAAGAAGTACCAGCGAGGCGACGAAACTTGCGATGAGCAAACTACCGCCCGATAGGAAAGCAAGAGTAGGCAGGCGGGGACATAGAAATTGACATTCTCCCCTGAATTTATTCCGGGGAGAATGTCAACATATAACCACGCGGGTCAGCCAGCCTGCCCATGAACAAGATGCTTCCTGAACGGAGATCGCGAATTAGGAAAACGAACGGTCGGTCTGCGTTGTATCAAAAGGCGAGGCTTTTTTTCTGTTTGCACTTGCGCATACCTAGTAACGATGCTATAAAATAAATAAGATTGTAAGCTGCTTCAGCTTAAGCGGGGAGTTTGAAACGTTGGATGATGATAAAGTGGTCTTTGAAGAAACATGTCCGGACAACGGTAATTGTCTTTCGGAGGTAGGCGCTGCAAACGCTGTGCCGTTCCGACAGTATCTCCAGCTGCAAGAAATGTCGCCGGGGGTATTTTTGCGCCTTGCTGTGCAATTAGCGGCAATTCTTTCCCGGTTGCACCGGGAAGGCGTCATCCTCGGTAACCTGAACCCGGATATCTTGTTAATCAGCCGGCGGGACGATAAGGTGTATTTGGTAGACTCTAGCCGCGCAACGAAACCGGATACTGATCCCAAGGCCCTATTCTATCTTGCACCGGAACAGACCGGCCGTTTGAACCGGCCGGTAGACCTGCGGGCAGACCTGTTTTCCTTAGGTGTAATCTTTTATGAAATGTTGACGGGCCGGCTGCCTGTGGGGGGCAAAAACAGATTGGAATGGTTCCATAACTTGGTGGCCGGGAATATTAGACCTCCCCACCAGGTGGACAAGCAAATCCCGGCGGTTCTTTCCGACATCGTGATGAAATGCCTGGCCAGGGACCCGGACAACAGGTATCAAAGCGCTGAAGGTATAAAAAGGGATTTATGGCGATGCCTTGAGGAATGGGAACAGCAGAAAAGCATCACCCCTTTTAAGATCGGTCAACACGACGTTCCCGCCGCATTTCATCTTTCAGCCGAGTTTTACGGCAGAGAACGGGAGCTGCGACTCCTGCAGGCGGCCTTGGAAAGGGTTGGCCGCGGCCCGGCTGAAATCGTTTTTGTTGCAGGTCAAGCGGGGATCGGCAAGACAAGGCTGATCCAACAGTTTAGCAAGCAGGTTCAAAAAAAGCAGGGATTTTTCATCAGCGGGAAGTTCCAGTCTCTCAAGAGTAAGGCTCCCTATGGGCCTATAATTGAAGCCTTTGAGAAGTTATTTCAGTGGCTCATGAGCCGAAGCCAGGAAGAAGTAACCGCCTGGCAAGAGAGAATTCTCGCGCAACTGGGCGCCAATGTTTACCTGGTCACGGCATTAATGCCGTACGTCGAGCGGCTGGTGGGCGAGCAGCCAAAAGTGGAGGCCATTTCAAGCGTGGAGGCCAGGGAGCGCCTCTTCTATGCCCTTTCTCAGTTGCTCCAGTTGTTCGCCCAAAAAGATGCGCCTTTGGTGCTTTTCCTCGACGACTTGCACTGGGCCGACCCCGGGTCTTTAAAGATTCTGGAATCAATTTTCCTGGAACACGAGGTCCGCCACCTTTTGCTGATAGGCACCTACCGGGAGGAAGAAGTGCCGTCAGGTCATATTTTAAGGGAAACTATCCAGGCAATGGAACGGGAGGCGAACAGGTTCAGGACAATCAGCTTGTCCCCCCTCGACCCCTGCGAAGTAGAGGAGTTTGTTGCAGCCAGTCTTTGCTGCAGCGGGGAAGAAGCAAGGCCACTCGCCGGGTTCGTTTATCAAAAGACCGGGGGTAATCCGCTTTTTGTAAGAGAATTGCTCCAAGTCATGTACAAAAAAGAGTTAATTTTACCCAGGCCCGGCGGCGGTGGCTGGCAGTGGGACCTGCGTCAAATAGAACAAACTGAAATTGCCGGCGACATAGTCAGTTTTCTGGTGGGGAAAATTACGCTGCTGCCCGACGAGAGCAAAAACCTCCTGCGATTCGCCGCCTGTATCGGGAATACGTTTGACACACCGTTGCTAGCACAAGTTTCCGGTCAACCCGCCACCATTATCGAAGAGCGTTTGAGTGATTGCATTAGGGAAGGGTTAATCCAGAAAGTCGATGGGCAAGTTTACAGTTTCGTTCACGACCGGGTTCACCAGGCGGCATATCTCTTAACCCCCGGTGAAGAAAAAAAGGCTATCCACTATCGCCTGGGCTGTTTAATGCTGGGGGGAGGGGAGGGATCCCCGGGAATAAAGCAAGAGTTCGACCCGCCAGCTTTCTTTACGGCAGTTAACCACTTAAACCTGGGGATAGAATTACTAATCAAAAACAATGAAAGAATCCGCGGCGCAGAACTGAATCTCCTGGCGGGGAAAAGGGCCAAGCAGGCTTCAGCTTTCGCTACCGCACTAAAGTACCTCGAGACAGGACTGGGCCTGCTAGAAGAGAAGTGCTGGGAAACCCACTATCCTTTGACGTTTCAACTGCACCTTGAGCATCTGGAATGCCGGTACCTCTGCGGCTATTATGCTGAAGCAGAGGAACTCTACCAGGAGCTGTTGAAAAAAGCCCGGAGTAAGTTGGATAGAACGCAACTGCATTTAGTCGCCATTTTGTTCGCTACCAAGAACGACTTTGATACCAGGGCTATCAACGTGGGGTTACAGGGGCTGCGGGAACTTGGACATGATCTACCGGCAAAACCCTCCACGCTTTACATTGTCCGGGAGTTGATCAAGGTCAAGAGGCTGATAAAAAAGATAGGGATTGACCGGATAGCGGAACTGCCGCCGGCGCGCGGTGAGGAAGTTCAGGCGGTTTTGAACCTACTGGTCGCCATCTCCCCGTGCGCCTATAACAATAACGAGGACCTATTATTTGCCATTGCCCTGAAAATCTGTGAACTTTCTTTACGGTACGGCCATTTTGCCCATTCCGCCTCCGGTTATATGACCCTGGCCATGGTGAGTATTATCCGCCTGAAGGACTTTCAAACCGGGGTTCCCCTGGGAAAGATAGCCCTGGCCCTGGCGGAGCGGTACGGGACGCCGGACGAGAAATATATCATCAACTTTTTATACGGGACATTTTTCCTCCCCTGGCTGGAACACACCCAGCAGGGCGAATCGTACCTGGAAAGGGCAAAGGAGGGCAGCCTGGTTCTCCGCGATTTCACCTATGCTGGATATGCCATGACCTTTTTGCTTGTTTCAAAGCACTTCCGGGGCGTGCCGCTGCAGGAACTGGCGGAGCAAATCCGGGAGTATTTCCAGTTCGCGTCGAAGGTAAAAGACCCCTATTTCCCCTGCTTCCTGACTATATACCGACAACTGGTCCTTAACCTGCAGGGTTTGACCCGGGGACCGGATAGTTTCAGTGACGATACTTTCGATGAAGAAGGATTCATTCGGGGAGATACAGGTTACCAAATCAGGGAAAAAGAACTCTTTGACTACTACCTTTGCAAGAACCAGGTTTACTACCTCCTGGGTAATTATGACCGGGCCCTGCCCCTGTTAAAGGAGGCCGAACGGTTGACAAGGCTGTACTTTGGCGAAGTCTATCTTGCCGATCATGTATTCTATTATTGCCTGACTATTACAGCAGCGTATCACACCTTCTCGATCAGGAAAAAAACGGCGTTCTGGCTGTTACTGCTGAAAAAACACCGTCAAATGAAGCAGTGGGCCCGGCGCTGCCCGGCCAATTTCGAGCACAAACACTTGTTGATCGCAGCGGAGATGGCCCGCATACGCCGGCAAAACGAAAAGGCTGCCCTGCTCTATGATCAGGCTATCTGGTCGGCGAGAACCCACCGCTTTATCCAGAATGCCGCCATTGCCAGCGAGTGCGCAGCCAAATTCTACTTTTCCAGGGGATTAACCGACTTGGCCCAGAAATACATACGAGATGCCTATGAGGGCTATCGCACCTGGGGCGCACAGATAAAAACGGAGCAGCTTCGATCCCAATACCCCTGGCTGGCAGGAGAAGAAGAGGGCCGGGCAGCGGTCTCCGGTTCGGAAGCACCGCCCGCTTTGATAAGCCCCGACCTGTCACAAATGGTGGACATGGAAGCCATTTTCCGGGCCGCCCAGCTTCTGTCCGGGGAAATCATTCTGGAAGACTTGTTGAAAAAGATGATGGAAACGGTTATGCAAGACGCCGGCGCCAGCCGGGGGGCCCTGCTCCTCCCGAAAGGCGAACACTTGTACATAGAAGCTCGAGTAGAAACCGGCCCAAATGAAATAAACATCGAAGTCCCGCAGTCCGTCCCCCTGGAAGAGTGCGACCTTTTACCGCGCTCGGTGGTCAATTACGTGGCCAGGACCGGCGAAACTGTAGTTCTCGACAACGCGGCCGAAACGGGTATGTTTGTGGATGACCCTTATGTGGCCAGCAGGCTCACGTCTTCGGTTCTTTGCCTGCCGATTGTTGGAAAGGGGAAAACGGTTGGCGTCCTCTACCTGGAAAACAGCCTGTCCACAGGCGCCTTTACACCGGAGCGGGTGGAAATCTTGAGGCTGTTGTCGTCCCAGATGGCCATTTCTATCGAAAACGCCCGTTTGTATGCGGACCTGGAACAATCCCGGGACCGGTTGTCCAGGTGGAACCAGATGCTGGAACAAACAGTGGCTGAAAGAACCAGGGAACTGAAACAAATCAATGAGCAGCTCACGAGGGCAAGAGATGCCGCTGATGCGGCCAACCGCGCCAAAAGCGACTTCTTGGCGATCATGAGCCACGAAATACGTACCCCCATGCACGGCGTCATCGGCATGACCGAACTCCTGCTTCAAACACCCCTCGATCAAGAACAGCGGGAATACGCATCCGTCATCCGGGAGTCCTCCGAACTATTGTTGACGGTTATTAATGATATCCTCGACTTCAGCAAGATTGAAGAAGGCAAGTTCAAATTAGAATCCGCAAACTTCTGCCTCCCGGCGGTGGGGAAAAACGTCCTGGCCGCCGTGGCGCCCAAAGCGCGCAGCAAGGGGATTGTTCTACGATCTTATCTCGCACCTGAAATACCCGCCCTACTCCGCGGCGACCCGATGCGCCTGAGCCAGGTGCTCTTGAACTTAATGAGCAATGCCGTCAAGTTTACTGAACAGGGTGAAGTAACGCTCCGGGCTTTCCTGGAAAGAGAGGAACCGGATCATGTGACCGTTCGTTTTGAGGTGCAGGACACCGGCATAGGCATACCCTCACAGGCTCAGCAGTTTTTGTTCCAACCCTTCTACCAGGTCGATCTTGCGACGACCCGCAGGCACGGTGGCACCGGCCTGGGCCTCGCCATCTGCAAGCGTCTGGTGGAACTGATGCACGGGCAAATCGGCTTTGAAAGCGCCGCAGGGCGGGGGTCCACTTTCTGGTTTACCATACCCTTCCAGCGGGGCAGTGCAGAAGTTGAACCTGTTGACAGGTATATTACCGCTGACGTGGCTTCAATGCGACTACAAGGGAAAGACAAATCTGGCACCGTCCTGGTGGTGGAGGATAATGTCATTAATCAGAAATTAATCGTCTCCCAATTGAAGAAGCTGGGCCTGTCCGCCGAAATCGCCTGCAACGGCAGGGAGGGGGTGGAGGCTTATTCCCGGGCTACTTATACCCTTGTCTTCATGGATTGCCAGATGCCCGTGATGGACGGTTACGAAGCGGCCAGGGCAATCCGTAGCCTGGAGGCTACCAAGGGGCGAAGAACCCCCATAATTGCGACGACAGCCGGCGTCATGTCAGGGGAAGGGGAAAAGTGTTTAAGCGCCGGGATGGATGATTTCCTCAGCAAACCGATCAGGATGGAGGATCTGCAAAAGGTGCTGGCACACTGGTTGCCTGATTCCGGTGTGACTATGGAAGAAGGCGCGCGGTGCATTAAAAGGATGGAAAGCCGGGTGGTGGATTCCTTCATATCAACATTTGTTGATGCCACCAGGCGTAACGAATTCGGGGAAATGATAGGAGGGGATGGGGATTTTCTTATTGATCTAATAGAAACCTTTTTGCGGGATATGCCCGCAAAGCTGGCCTCACTCCGGGAGGCTCTCAAACAGAAGGATGCCGCAACTTTGCGCCTGCAGGCCCACGGGATGAAATCAAGCGGTTACTTGTTGGGCATCACCGGTTTTGCAGGCTTATGCCAAGAATTGGAGAGCACGGCCTCGGCCGGCGAGCTGGATGCGGCAGAAGAGCTCATGATGGTAATCGAGGCAAAGTACGGGCGGCTTGAGGAAGAGATGTTAGCCTTTCTTGAGGACGCTAAACAATGGCTCCATTGATTTACTGATGGTGAAACTTGTATCCTATCCCCCTTACGGTGATGATATAACGGGGTTTGGAGGGATCCAGCTCTATTTTCTTACGGAGCCTGTTAACGTGAACCATTACCGTCCGGTAGTCAGCATTGTACTTAAACTGCCATACCGATTCTAGCAACTGGTGATAAGAAAATACCCGGTTGGGGTTTTGCGCCAGCAGGGCGAGAAGCTCGAACTCTTTATTAGTAAGGGCGACCGGCGAGCCGCCTACTGAAACCGTGCGGCTGGAGAGATCTATTTCCAGGCCGGGATAAGCAAGTACTTCTTTTTGCCCTGGGGGTTGACAGACTATGTGTTGCAGGAGACCCCGGCGCAAGTTCGCCTTTACCCGGGCAATCAATTCTTTTGGGTTGAAGGGTTTGACTATGTAGTCGTCTCCACCGACGCCCAGGCCCAGCACGATATCTGAAGAGTCTCTCTTGGATGTTAGAAATATAATCGGGACGTTATTTCCCTTACGTATTTCACGGCAAACCTCGATGCCGTCAAGGTCAGGCAAAAGTATGTCCAGGATAATCAAGTCCGGCTCATGGGCACGGACCAGCTCAAAGACGCTGCCACCGTCCCCGGCGGCGATCACCTGAAAACCCTCTCGCACCAGGTGATGCTCAACCACCTTCCTTACCACAGCTTCATCGTCAACCACTAAAATCTTTTCTCCAGCCATGAGCATTCCCTGCCCGATTATGCTTTTATGATTGTGTTTTTATAATCATATTCTCCTTAAAAGAGACATCTCCTCTTTCCCCGGTTCGCTAGTGACAAAGCACACGAAGGAGGGCCTTCTGGACCAGGGATATACAGGTCTTCCAAAATTACGGAAATTTGAGAAAAACGTTAGTGAAAGTTTAAGTCTGTTTAAAAGAGGTTAATTTGAAGTTGTTATAATCAATACTGAGTGGTGTAGATCCATGTCACTTCAGGATCCTGTGTGCGTCAGGAGAAGACAACGCATCGGTCCCACTGTACAAGCTTGTAAGTCCTATTAGGATTGGGAGGTTAAGGTATGACAAAATTAGTCGGTTTGGATGTAGGTTATGGCTTTGTAAAAGCTACTGATGGAGAGTCCGGCTATTCTTTCCCCAGCGTGGTGGGTGAAGGCCATAACAAGCCCACGTTTAGTACAAGAACTAGCCATACGCTCGATGATCTAAAAATCGGAATGGGGCAAAAGTTGTATTTCGTCGGCAAAGCCGCCATAAGACACTCGAAGTTTGTTTACCGCGACCTTTCCTACACGCGCGCCACGGGAGAGGATTTTGAAATTCTCTTTTACAGCGCCTTGAGTTTGTTCTGTCACAATCGCACTAATGAATTTAAGGTAGTGACAGGCCTTCCGGTGGAGAGAATACATTTGGCCAAGGATCTCCAAACGCGGGTTAGGGGCGAGAGGACTATCAAGACGCTTCGCGGAGGGGAAATCCAGGATACCAGGGTTTATGTTTCCGAGGTAGAAATAGTGCCCCAGCCACTGGGAACTTACTGGTCTCAATTTCTCAACCTGGAAGGAGAAGAGGCAGCGGTTCCCCTGGAGGGCCTGACCGGGATCATTGACATTGGCTTCCGGACGACCGATCTGGTCGCAATAGAAGACGGCGAATACATATCGGAAAAAAGCAAATCGCTGTCGGTAGGTTTGGCCACAGCCTATAGCGATGTCGGCTCAAATCTGGCTACGGAATATGGGTTGGAAAAAGAGAGTTACGCCCTTGACGGCGCTATCATTAAGCGCAAAATTAATGTTTCGGGGCAAACGCTTGACATTACCGATATTGTCGCGAATGCCTTCGAGAAGCTGGCTACAAATATTCTGGTGGAGATTAACTCCCAGTGGAGGTGTCCCGATTTCGATAATCTGATTCTAACCGGCGGCGGCGGGCAGGCCGTTAGTTCTTACCTGCTGCCGCATCTGTCACAAGCAAAACTGGCCGCCGACCCCATCACCGCCAACTGCCGCGGCTATCTAGCTTGGGGCAACCGGTTGTGGAAATCCCCGGGCACCGGCGAAGAAGCTCAAGCTCAAGCCTGGGCTCAAGCTCAAGCTCAGGCTCAGGCTCAGGCCGAACAAGATTCTTAGGGTGATTCCTTGATGAGGGTAGCGAATTTATTGACCAACATTTTCAATGCAGGAACCTCGTGCGAAAATCACGGTTTAATTGAAATCAACGGTGTCGTTAACGGCATGATTCGTAAGGGAAATAGCGTGCTGATTAATCCTTCCGGCCGTTTTTACGGCAAAATCGAGGCCAAGAACCTTGAGATTGCCGGCGTGGTACAGGGCGACGTGGAGGCCGAAACCCTGGTGATTCATTCTTCCGGGCAGCTGTATTACGACAGACTAAACTGCAAGTACCTGTCCGTTAAAGATGGAGGTGCGCTGATTAACAGGGGCGGGAGCGAAAGCGAGAAAGCAAGCTATGCAGAGGGGGAGGAGTATCCGGGCAATACCACTCCAACTGGCGATGTCAGGGAGACTGACGATGGGAACCTTTACGAAAACTCGGCGGACTCCAACAGTGAACTGTTAGATGATGCGCCCGGACCCAACGGGCAGCACGGGCAGAACGACGATATTCAAGAAGCAATACCGCTGCCAGAGAAGACACGCGCTTTGCAGGTAGACGAGCAGAGGCCGCTTCCCAATTGCAGACAGCCCCACTTTTACATTAGTTACTGAGTGTAGGTTCCTTGATTTGCGCCAGTTTACCAGCACGTTCCACGACTTACGGTGTTGCGCTCCGGGGACGGCGCGCCGCAAGCACCGTAAGTCCTGAAAAAGTGGCGATAGTCTTCGAACTTACACTCGAACTTACGCTTAGAGTTATTAGCAATAACTTCGAAATTGAACACAGCAACTGCATTTTAGGGGTCTAGGCGATGACTAAATGAAAAAAGGCAGACCTAAGCATAAGGTACACTTGACACTGCTCATTATCCCTAATTATTACGGTAGGGTGACCAATTTAAGAATTCCCGGCTGGGTTTTGAAAATGGCGGTGGGGACTGCGATTGCCATACTGGCTGTAAGTACACATTTGTTCGTTTCCAACCTGCAACTACGCCCTAAGGCTAAAAACTATGAAAAACTCAAAGCTGGCAATCGGCGGCAACAACAGGAGATCATGCGGCTCAAACAAGAAGCGGAGATTATTCTGGATAAAATACAGGCTCTGGAGGAACTGGACAGGCAAGTGCGAGAATTGGTGGACCTTCCACCTAGAAAAGGCACAAGCTTTCTAGATGAGGGAGCGGGTTCGGTAGGGGGCGGTGACATCCCCGGCGGTATTCCCGGCGCGGTGGATAGTCCACCGCGAAATCCCCAGGGGGAAGAGGCCCCGAGTTCAGCCAGAGCCCTTGATTCTAGCGTAGATGAATGGTCAAAAGTATTGCGAGAGGTTGCCACGGACTTTGACGGGTTGAATTCATTGCTGGAACAACAGGTGGCCAATCTGGAAAGGTTGAAAACGGTCGTTATTTCCCGCCGCCAATATCTGGCAGCCCTTCCCACGAGGTGGCCTGTACGGGGTATCATCACTTCCAGGTTTGGCTATCGTAAGTCGCCTTTTGGCGGAGGAAAAGAGTTTCATGATGGGCTGGATATTGCCGCCAACATGAGTACCCCAATCGTTGCGGCAGGTAGTGGCCGGATTATATTTACTGGCTGGCTTGCCGGTTACGGCCGTACCGTAATCCTCGATCATGGGTACGGTTACCGGACCCAATACTCCCACGCTTCTTCCATTCTGGTTAAGAAGGGCCAAAGGGTCAAAAAAGGCGACGCTATTGCCAGAGTAGGTTCCACCGGTAGGAGTACGGGTCCCCACCTGCATTTTATGGTTTCAGTAAACGGAAAGCTGGTTGATCCGCTTGAGGTGCTACCGTAGAGTTTGGTAGAGGAAGGGGTTTAAGTGGTATGCGTGGCAAAGAAAAAACGACTCCGGCCGACAGAATCGACATTTTGATTGCTCCGGAAACACATTTCCGGGGCAAGATTGTGTCCCGTGGCACCCTGCGGATTGACGGCCAGGTAGAGGGGGAAATCTCAACCGAGGGAGATGTCATGATCGGCGAAAGCGGGCGGGTCTTGGCTCAGATTCAGGCCAGGAACATTCTCGTTGCCGGTAAGGTGAAAGGAAACCTTATACCTGCCGGCCGCATCGAAATAGCTGCTACCGCCAGTCTAGAGGGGAATATTCAGGTGGAACTAGCTCAATAGAGTAGCGTCCGTATAATGTTGTAAGAAGGAGTAGAAGGGGCCCGGGAAGAAGGAAGGGCCACCCCTCCTCTGGTAGATAAATAATTGAACAAAAACATCACCGCGTTCTTTCTTGACGTACATTTCGCACCCCTCATGGGCGCGCGGTGATATTTTTTGAGGTCGCATGTAAAGATGAAACATTTTAGTGACAATTATACACTTATAGGGTTATTTGGTATATATTTACTTGTACTTTCCCCTGCTTTTATGTACAATGGAGGCGGGGGTGTTTCCTATGGTTCCATCCTTGAAGATATTTCACGCTGGGCCCGCTCCTCTTATCTCGGCATTGTTCGATGCCCTTGGGATCAGTAAGACTCTGGATTCTGTCCTTGCCTGGGACGAGACTCAGTGTAAGCTGCCTCCATCTATACGTATTAAGGCTCTTGTGATAAACATCCTTGCCGGCAAAACGCCACTCTACAACGTTGAACGGTTCTTCAAGTTCCAGGATACGGAGAACCTCCTGGGCCAGGGCGTAACTTGTGAAGACCTAAATGATGATTGTCTTGCCAGGGCTTTGGATATGCTTGTTGAAGCTAACCCCAAGAAGGTTACCTCAACAATCATGCTAACCGCTCTTGCAATAGAGGACATCGTGCTGAACCGGATTCACGCCGACACAACCTCCATCTCGGTCTATGGCGAATACCAGCACGATGAGGAAGAAGAGGACTCTAGCCCCTTTATCCGCCTTCTCAGGGGACATAGCAAAGATCACCGTCCAGACCTTCTCCAGCTCAAGGTGGGGCTTGGAGTAACCCAGGATGGTATCCCTGTAATCGGCGAGCCTCTAAGTGGGAATGTGGACGACAAGACATGGAACAACGACTTCATCAAGACGATGGCCGCCCACTTGGACAAGGTTGACCTTACCAAGGTAATTTACGTGGCTGACTCAAGTGTGGTGACAAAAGATAACCTGGAGGAGATCGCCAAGCAGAGGCTTCTTGTGGTATCGCGATTCCCTGCGACCTTTACCCTCGAAGGCGAGCTTAAGGAACTGGCGTGGGAGAAGAACGAATGGATTGAGGTTGGAAAGCTGTGTAGCGCAAGGGATGGAGCGGCTTACAGAAAGGCGGCGTCATACAAGGTTCAAGCATTCACGAGGGAGCTCTATGGGCGCCTTTACAACTTTGTAGTAGTCTATTCAACAGCATTAGACAAGAGAAAGGTCAAAGCCCTGGATAGACGCATTGAAGAGCTCCATAAGGATCTAACCACAGCAGCCAAAGAGATACAGGCGAAGGAGTTTGCGTGTAAACCAGATGCCAGTGTGGCTTTAGAAGAGTTTCTGGCCAAGCATGCTAATGACTTCTACCCAATGTCAGCTGAAGTTATCGAAGAAACCCGGCCGAAGAAGCGTGCCAAAAAGGGACGGCCCAAGAAAGACGAAGTTGTGGAACTGGAAACGGTCTATAGGATTCGGCCAGTCATCGGGGCACTCAGCGAGTCTGCGGTAAAGCGGGCAAGGGAACGCAATAACTGCTTTGTGCTGATAACGAATGATTTGCTGATGGAGCCTCCCGATGTGTTACGGGAGTATAAGGAGCAGATAGGGGTAGAGACGTCGTTCAAGTTCCTGAAGGACCCGACATATCTTGATGCGATTTATCTGAAGAAGGAGAGCAGGATAGAGGCGCTGGCATATGTTCTACTCATGGCGCTCTTGATACACCGGATATTGCAACGAAGGGTACGGAAGGCCTTAGAAACTGAGGGTAGTCACATAGTGGTAGCTGGGGGAGTGAAGACTACGGCACCCACCGGGAACCGGATACTGGAGCTCCTGGCTCCGTATCAGGTATTATGTGCCAAGGAGGGAGATCGGGAGTACCGGGTAATTCAAGAGATCCCGAACGAAGAGCCGCTGGAAAGGATACTAAGGCTTGCAGGTTTTACTCAGGACATATACGTAGTCGTCCGTCCGAGCCCGTATCAGCGTGAGTGAAGAGATAAAAAATGATTCCGGGGAAAAACAAGAAACATCAGGGGTAAGGGTGCGAAATGTAGGTCTTGAAGATATATGCAACGGGCCTCGTATTCGTATAACAACCGGGATGAAGAGCTTACCGTGGATATTTGGCCTGGGTACCCGATGTTACAGCTATATGTGTTGGGCGCATAAAGTTCAAGTGAAGAAGGGCAAGGCATAAGAGGCATGGTCTTCCTGGGAGTATAGGAGTTACCTTTGAAAAGGGACAAAAAATAGTCTAAGATTCCTTTGAAAACCTTTAGTTAGAAGGGAGGAATCTTAGACTATGTATACCGATACTATTGTATAACAAAACGCAAAGAATATCGAAGGTATTTTAAGGAAGTTCGTTGAACAGGCTGATACCAAGAGAAAGAATAGCGAGCTGAATGTTGATTCAGTAGAGGGCTTGATGGAGGAGGCTATCTCCGCAATCACTAAAATTGTCTTAGATATCGGAGGGGCTGTTCTCGCTGAGGTAGGGCCCGAGAATGACAAAAAAGCATATTGTCCCACCTGTGGCAGGAAGCTGCCCGGCTCAATACCAAGTTTTTCTGCAACACCCGGGCTCGCGGGCCTTTAATTGTAGCCCCTGCATTCCATCCACCTCGGGAAAGGAATACAGGGGCTCTGTTGTGAACCTATATCGTATAAGACGAGATCCCCAGAAGAGTCAGGCCATTATTTACAATAGCGAGAAGCATAATCCCTAGGAAAGTCCCAATAACGGTTCCGCTACCGCCGAAGACGCTCGCTCCCCCAAGGAAGACCGCGGCAATGACGTTCAGCTCCTGACCGACTATTTTGAGGGTCATAATTACGACTACATACTCAACGACTTGGGCTATAGCAGTAAAAGAAACATCGGGAGTACCACCCAGGATGAGCACAAAGAGCACCCCGACCGCCATGATACCAACGACCGAAAAACTCTTCATCAAATCGAAGATATTCTCCGCGCCAAGGAAACGAGGGTTAAAGATGGTTATTACCATACCTAAGATGATAATAACCAATGCAAGATAAAACTCGGTTTGTTTAAGTAATCTATTCATATCGGGTTGTAGATTGCCGGAAATAATCTTTATGAGTGTGGATTTACCTGAGCCGTTTTCCCCAGCTAGGCAGTGGATTTCGCTTTTTCCAATGGAAAAATCGATGCCTTTTAGGGCCTGAACACCGCCAAAGCTCTTATGGATACCAGTTAAGCGCAAAAAGTCAGCCATTGCCTCAAACCATCTCTCATTTCTTAGCGAAACATGAGGGTATTTTTTAAAATCGTGTGGTTTTCCATACTCCAGGGTATCTCCAGGGTATGGAAAACCACACACTAAATGAACTAACTTGAAGGCCAACCTAAAAATAACCCAATTGCTTCCAGGAATATTTTCACTTTCTGCGGCGCCGCAGCGCGGCATGAGGGTCTACTTAAAAATCATAATCTTTAGCGTTATCCTTGGTCACGATCAAGGGTCTGTCAAACAGGACATTATGCCCCACGACCTTGGCCTTCCCGATTTTCGGAATCTCTACGCCATCAACAATTTTGTTGGCCTTCCCATCGAGAACCATCTTAGCCAGGTAAGTCATAACATACCCGGCCTCACCCGGATCCCAGAGGATACTATAATCCATGGAACCATCCTCGAGGTATTGAGCAGCTTGCTTCGGAGAGGTGGTTCCAATAACGGCTACCTTATCTTGCAGACCTTTCTCACGAACCGCCTGGGCTGCCCCTGGCGCACCCTGGCTCCCGAAACATAGGAATCCTTTAATATCCGGGTGAGCGGTAAGTATTTCTAAGGCAGTCTGTCGAGCCAAGTTCTGATCTTCGGATACCGGATAACGATCTGCGACCTGGACCAGATTCGGGTACTTCTTTTGAGCCAGCTTGAGACCAGCATCCGCCCAAATATTGTGGGCTGGGACGATAAGCGAACCGACGAAGATGACAAATACTGACTCACCGGAGATCAATTGCATTTTCAACCTACGATTTCAATCCCAGATCACGTATCAGTTCAATAACGGCTGGCACGTCGTTCTTGAACTGAAGCAGGTCAATTTCCTTTTCAAGCAGCCTTTGGGCTAACCCCATTAGAGTCCCGAACATTTTCAGGCTCTGCTCAATGACCTGGACACCGTCTTCGCGGTAGGGGTAAGTATCAAGCGTCCACCAGTCGTCAAATGACGTTCTAAGCATCCAGTAAAACAGCTCCACGAATTCCCAAGTATGTACCGTTCCGAGAATGAGGTCGTCGTCTGCGAAACGGAAGCAGTCGTTCAGGTGAAATCCATGCAGTGCGTTTCGCCTCATTGCCAGGAGTGCCATCTCGGCCAGATTTTCATAAGCCATCAGCGAGTGTCCTGTATCGATTATGACCCCAAGATTGGGATTTCCTACTTCACTGATGGCAACGAGACAGGTTCCCATGTTTCCAAGGTGGCTATGCGTTCTCGGTTCCCTTAACTTGTATTCAATGCTTACTCGAATATCTGGACGATAATCTGAAATCTCCTTCAGGGAGTTTATCAGGTTGTCCCACGCCCTCCTATAATCTGTTTGGAATACGTAATCATATCCATCATGCCCTAACCAGAGCAGAATCCGGCCGGCACCGAGTTCAGCAGCAATATCCATACTCTTCTGGGACACTTCAATAGCCCTTTTCCTAATACGATCATCTGCTGAAGCCAATGCACCGTATTTCCAAGAGCGGTCTGTGAACACATCTACCTGTACACAAGATGTCCTTAACCCGGCAGCATTCATTAATTCTTTGACTTCATCCGTACTCTCGAACTGAGCGGGATAAAGGAATTCTAACCCGGCCAATCCCTCTATTTCCCCGGCCGTTGCAATAGCTTCTCTCAGGTCCACTTGGTCCACATATCCGCCCGGCACAAACCGATCCAAGCGTCTGGAGAATGGGGTCAAATTGGTTGAAAACAAGAAAGTAGTTTCTGCAGACAAGGAGATCCTCTCCTCCCTTTTTTCTTTCTCCCTCTAATTAATCGGCCTCAGACTATAGCTGCGAAAGTTTCTTCTTTATGAACTCTAACCCCTCTCTAGCAAGCACATCAGCGCTCGGTGCCAGTTTCCTCCAGATGGGTGTGAGATCAGAAATCGCGGGGATGGGTTCAAAAAACGATTCGATAACAATCCATCCGTCGTAATTCACTTCCAACAGACCTCGTATGAGTCCATCCCAATCCACGTGGCCAGTTCCAGGTGTCCCGCGGTCATTTTCAGAACAATGAACATGGCCGAGGAATTCGCCTGTCTCAACCACGGTGCGGTAAATATCTTTCTCCTCTATGTTCATGTGATAGGTATCCAGGTGGACTTTTACATTGGGTTCTCCGATAGCTTTTGCCAGGGCGACAGCATCCGCCGCAGTGTTCAAGAAGAATACCTCATATCTATTAAGCGGTTCCAAACCCAATATAACACCTTTCTCGGCCGCATAGCGTGCTATTTCACGCAAATTGGTAACACTTCGCTCCCACTGTGTAGGGGTTCTTCCCCCCTGGGGACGGAGACCAATTGGGGCGTATAATGCTCCAGTAATAAGCTGTGCCCCTACATCTGCGGTTAAATCTATACACCGTTTCATATGAGCCATACCTTTTTCGCGTATGCCCGGATTATCCGAAATTATACTCATGTCAGCTGTAAATCCAGTCCCTGTAACACACTCCATTTGAGTTTCGGCGAGTTTATCCTGCACATAAACGGGGTCGAGAAACTCAAGATGATCCGCAACAAGAGGAATTTCTATACCATCGTAGCCCATTTCTTTCAGTTTAGGCAGGTAATCCAGAGCCTGATTATCCATCCGACTCGTCCATGTAAAAACATGCAGTCCAAACTTTATCATAAACTCTCCCCATCCTCCTACAATGATTGATGATCGAGTTCGTATCCGTTTCCCTCCCGAATAAGTCTATTCTCTTCCTTTCCAACAATCATCCTCCTGACAACCTCATTTATAGTGGTTTCCCTTGTTTTGAATTCGCCTACTTTCTCCCCTGTCTTAAGCACCATGATGCGATCGGAAACAGCGAACACATGCTGCATTATATGGCTGATATATATGATAGAAACCCCCGAATCGCGAAGGCGCTTAATCAGCTCAATCAAGCGTGCGGCCTGTTTCACTCCCAGACTGGCCGTTGGCTCATCCATAATAATGACCCTGGCTTTACAGCCAATGGCTCGCGCGATGGCTATCGACTGCTGTTGCCCTCCCGATAGTGTCCCGACCTTCTTCCTACAAGAACCTATTGTGACATTCTGGCTTTTCAGGATTTGTTCTGACTCATCGATCATTCGTTGTTTATCAAGAATCCCGAGAAATCGGCCGATCACACCTCCCCGAGTGGGTTCACGGCCCATGAAGATGTTACCAGCCACCCACATATTCTTACATAGAGCGAAGTCTTGGAATATCATTTCAATGCCCAATCTTCGTGCATCTAAAGGTGACTTAATATTGGCCTCCCTCCCTTCGAAGAGAATCTTGCCGTTATCGTAGGGCAAGACCCCTTCCAGTATTTTCATAAGTGTTGATTTCCCGGCGGCGTTATCACCGACAAGACCGAGGACCTCTCCATAATAAAGCTCTAGATTAACATTCTTAAGCGCCTGAACAGCCCCGAAAGACTTCGAGATGTTTATCATCTGAACGATAGGTTGCTTTTGGACTTGCTCCTGTTTTTCATCTATAGGTACGCAACTTGTCATATTCATATAACGCTCACCTCGGCTCAGATTCCACACCAGTGATTTTTTAGAGGCTACAAGAGGTTTCAATTGTTTCATTCAATGCCTCTATTTGCTCGGGCTGAGTTCCACACTATGGCCGCAACTAGTATGATACCCATGACGATCCACTGCATGTAGGCCGAGACCTTTAATAACGTCAAACCGTTGCTAAGCACACCAAGAAACAAGGCGCCCACAAACACCCCGAGCATATTGCCTATGCCGCCTTTCAAATCAATACCCCCCAATATCGCGGCAGTCGCCGCCGTCAGGAAGAAGTTCATGCCCGCGGCGGCTGGTTGGCCGGAGCCCAGCCGTGAGGTCATAACCACCCCTGTGAGGGCTGCGCAAAAGCCCGCGATCCCATATGTAGCAGTCTTAACGATCTTTACATTTACGCCCGTATATCTGGCAGCCTCTTCATTTCCACCTATGGCATAGATGTACTGGCCTAGTTTCGTATTGCTTAAAAAAAGATGCGCAACTACAAAAAGCGCCGCCATTATAACCACCGGAAACGGGATGGGGCCGATATAGCCTTGACCGATAAACAAGAACTCGCGTGTCATTCCTTCATAGATCGGATATCCTCTTGTAGTCTCAAACGTTATGCCCTGCGCGATGAACATCATGGCGAGTGTAGTAATGAAGGGAGGAACTCCCAGGTAGGCTATGATAACCCCGTTTATAAGGCCCACAAATGTCCCGAGACTAAGTGCTAATAATAAAGATAAGCCCAGGCTGACACCCACCGTGGCAACAAGCCAGGCAACTGTCATCCCCGTAAGTGCCGCAACATTGCCTAAAGATATATCCATTCCGCCCGAAAGGACTGTGATCCCGAAACCCACCGCCATAATGCTAGTCAACGATATCTGGCGGAAGATATTTAAAAGGTTATATGCTGTAAAAAAGCCATCCGTAGCAATGGATAAGACAACAGAAAGTACGATTAGGCCGATCCCGAGGCCAATCAACGGGTTGATTCTAAGAGAGAATCTCCTCACTTGCGCCGATTCAATAGTCGGTAATTCTTGAGCTTCCGTAGACGTCATATTACTCTCACCACCTGTATCGGAAGGCATTTGGAAACATCATCTAGACGCTCCTCGAGGCAAGAGAATTGCCCCGAGGAGCATAAACTCCACTCTAGCTTCTTCGATCTACTTGACAAATTTGTTTACATTGTCTATGGTCACAAGAAGCGTCGGTACTTCAATGAACTTATCAACCCGTTCACCCTTTACTACCTTGAGCGCTGTCTCCACGGCAAGGCGTCCCATATTAACCGGTTGCTGAGCCACGGTGGCAGCATAACCGCTTTTTTCCTTAATTGCCGCGATGGCCTCTCCCGTGGCGTCTACACCCACGAAGATTATCTCCTTATTCCTTCCCACGTCCTTGGCCGCTTTCCAGAAAGGTATCGTGAGCACGTCAGCAACCCCAAACACAGCATCGAATTTGGGGTAAGCGGTCAATATGTCTTCTGCCTGGGCGTAAGTATCAGGAGGCAGCTTGCCCACCTGCTCAGTAATAATTCTTATTCCAGGATAATCCTTCAAGGCAAGCTTCAGTCCTTCAACACGTTTCCTAGTTGCCTCATGCTGCGGATAACCGATAACTACCAAATCACCCTTTCCGTTGAGTTGTTTAGCTATATACTTTCCGGCTATTCTGCCTACGCTCAAGTTGTTGCTGGCCACAAGGCTCACCACTTCTTCGCCTACAACTGCAGTATCAACACCGATTACCGGGATATTGGCTCTCTTTGCCTCCCTCACGGCCGGAGCAAGCGCAGTAGGGTCAGCCGGTGGAAGCAAAATCACATCCACCCCCGCAGCAATGAAAGATTCAATTTGACCTATCTGTTCCGTTGGATTCTGGTGCGATTCTGCGTAGATGAGCTTAACATTAGGGTGTTCTGCTACTGCTTCCCTCACGCCCTTGGCAACATCCGCCCAGAATTCCTGGCCGATGTACGGGATCGCTATTCCGATGGTGATCTTATCTTTAGCAACTCCTGCACCCGCAACCATACTCATAGACAACAATAAAATTATGGTAGTCATTATAAACGTCTTGGTACATCGCCTATTTGGACTTCTCATTACTCATACCCCCCCGATAGTTCAGTACCATGGGCTATTCATTATTCGGTTTTTCAGACCTACCAGCCTGGCCGGCATTCATCTCCCCTTTCCATAGAATCTTCTGTCAGTTCAACTCATCTACCGAATATCGAATTTTCACTAATGGGACTCCAGCAATCCAATGGCTTTTGTTTTGGTTTTCGCAATCGATTGTGCAATCCTTTTCATAAAACGGAGTAATAAAGCTCTATAAATCTGTTTTCTCATGAAGGCGGACATGTCGAACCTCGAACAATCAACTCCACTGGCAGAACCATACTTGTCTGTTTTTTTCGCGTACCTCTAATCTTTTGCACGAGGAGTCTAACGGCAACCTTTCCCATGTCAGAAATCGGCTGTCTTATCGTTGTAAGGGGAGGATTGCTGAGCCTTGAAAGCGGTACATCATCATAGCCAACGATAGACACATCTTGTGGAACCCTCAACTGCAATTCTCTCGCCGCGCTCATTACTCCGACGGCTATAAGATCCGAGCCAGCAATTATAGCAGTGGGACGATTGATTGTCGAAAGCACTCTCAATCCGGCGTTATAGCCGTCATCAAAAGACTCACAACCAAAGACTATCCACTTATCGTTGGAAGGCAAACCATTTTCTTTGATGAAATCATAATAAGCGGATGAACGCTGTCGAATGGTTATGAGGGTAGGATTTCCTGTGATCATCCCTATCTCCCTATGTCCGAGGTTAGCTAGATATTCCATAGCCATGCGACACCCGGACTCATTATTACTCATGACAATGTCAACGCCCATATCCGGGATGTATCGGTCTATTAATATCATCGGAATTTGCAGATTAGTTAGAAACTGTACAGCTTCTTTGTTGTCCCCTGATGCGGCGAAAACGACTCCATCCATACGCTTTTCGGCCAGAACCCGGGCATACGATAATTCCTTTTGCTTGCTGTTTGCAGTATTACATAGTAACACATTATAGCCTTGTTTCAGACTCTCGTTCTCCACTCCCCAGGCAATCTCGGAAAAGAAAGGGTTCCTCAGGTCAGGTAATACCAATCCTATCGTCTGAGTGGATTTATTACGGAGGCTCCTTGCCATCGCATTAGGCGTGAATCCAAGCTTTTTAATGGCAGCGAGTACCCTTTTCTTAGTATCATCATTTACGGGGACTTTTCCGGATAGGGTACGGGATACCGTACTCGAGGAAACCCCAGCCTCTTGTGCCACATCCGCTATAGTCAAACGTCTACTATTATTACCCTCAGCCAAGTTACCACCCATAGGTATAATTGTTGCAATCGATTGTGCAATCCTTTTCATGATATATATTTCGACTTTGATTCTATATTTCCTGCATGGTCTAAAAAAATCTTACCGCGCATAACCTCAGGGATGGGTTTGTCAGTTACGCCGCTGCCTGATCGCACCAATACCTGTTCCATTCCCCGTTATATCATTTGCCTTCTCCACAAGGTTATTGCCGCGTATTCACAGTTTATCCTATGCATATTGTAATTGTAATCCTGGATCGACGGTTTCCTCGCCTCCAGAGAGCCGAATTTCTTATACCTTTAAACTTAGCCTGAAAATGACCCAGTTGTTTTCAGAAGAGACATCTTCATTCTCTGCGGCGCCGCAGCGCGGCATGAGGGTCTTATGATGACTTGTTTATGTAAAACTCCCCTGCCTCACCTGTCTGTATTGACTGGAATCTACCCTGAATCGTGTTGCCCTGGATGACGCCCTGGAATTCATAGGCAATCCCCATTACAGTCATCCGGAAGTTTAGCTGGTTGCCCTGAACCTGGCCTTCAAGCGGGCCTGACCCTTGAGCGGGGGGAACGAGGTCGAACATAAACTGTCCCCTAATACTGGCCCCGTTCTGTTGCAGCATGATCATCACATACCCCGTCTTTCCCGCGGCGGGGCCCTTCGTAATGAGCACCGTTCCACGATACGTCCCGCTCAAGTCTGCCACAGGAGGAAGAGATTGCTGGGCGGCCTGGGGTTGCGGGATTTGTTGTTGTGACGCAGCTGAACCCGTGGGGAGCTTATATCCCCACCTTTGGAGGACGTCCGCGTCGAGCCGCGGAAGCTCGGGACTGCTCACGCCTTGCCGCCACATCTCCCGCAAATCTACGAGAAAATGGGGCTTCTCGTTGAGATCCTTGGGAAGGTTCTTCTGTCCGATCTTTACCGCTTCCTCGAAGGTAACGGACTTGCCTACGGCCGCGCCGGCCACCCCGGTGGTCTCTACGGGCAGGATCTGGCCGCTCGGAAGTTCTATGAGAGGATAAACGTGCCCGGGAATCACTAAAAGATATGCTCTGAGACCGACAGCCTCACATGCCGCGGCATAGGTGATTGCCAGGTCAACGCAGGTGCCCGAGCGGTCGCGCAGCACATCACGAGGGTACTTGATATCCTGGCCACCTGAATACTCCACAAGAAAGCCCGAGGGCGTCTGATAGGAGATGCCGTGGGCTACTTCCAGATCATACAGCGCCTTACAGTACGTGAGTGCATCATCGTCGCTCGAGGAGGCTGCCGCGCCTCCGGCTAGCTGGCTTGCCATCCCGGCGAAAGCCTTGACCGGGTCATCCAACCTTGTAACGAATGCGGCAAGCAGCGGTGCATTCGAGAAGTTGTCCGTCCACGTTCCGGTGTTTTCCTCAGGGAGTATGTTGGAGAATTCAAATTGGTTAATGCCAAGTATGGATATCCTTGCGGAATCCGAGTCTCTATAGACGTGGCCAGCTTCATCCTTGTAGCTATATTCCACTTCGAGGTCGACAGGCGTCTCTGTCCGCAGTTCTGCAGCCTTTGGGGAAATTATGGGGTAATAGAGGTCAACGACCGTCCCGCCGGGGACGATGGTCGAGTATTTGCTGGAAGGAGACCAGTCAGCATACCCGCTTATTCTATACCTTACCTCAAGGTCGCGGACGCTGCTCTTGCCTGTATTCATGAAGACGGTCTTGGCCGCCCAGAAGGTCCCGTTCCCGATCTGTTTGTTTCCATATACCTTGTAGACTGACGCCGCAATTCGTGGCTTGCACTTAAGCTTTACTTCTAGCTGGGGTTTCCCAAGGACCTGCGGGATTGGCATTGAGAATGTAAGAAGGCCTGAGTCTATACTATACTTGATGTTCGTGGCCTCCTGGGGAAGCCGTATATTATATTTCCCGACCATAAACATTGATCCGAGGGGGAGGATCTGGAGCAGTATCACGCGCTGTCCCTCTTGCCATACCAGCTCCATGTCCCTGCCCATATCCACTTCCCATCTCTGACGTCTGAGCACAGCTGCCCCTTTGAAGTCCGCGCTCATGACGATCGAGTTGGTAGCATCTTTATATTCCGCCTTCGCATTTTCCACGAAAAAACTCGATCGCCCCGAGACCACGTCCCTCAGCAGGATATAGGGGCTCGGGTAGAGGCGCTTTATGGCAATGTAATCGGCATTTGCCGGCATCTTCCAGTTGATATCCAGATGGAGATCGCCGGTGGAAGTAAGGATACCATCCGCGTTGAGTCGGGTTATTTTAAATTGAGGTATTTCTTGGCCCGTTGCAAGACCGGCCCAAAAGAGGAGGAACGATAATACAATAACAACGATGGGGAGGAAATGGCCTTTTTTCATGGAGCAGTTACACCTTCCTTTCACGCCATTGATTATTGATTGCGTAGCCCGCGTGACGGGGTTCCCGTTAATCAGTTATTCGGTATTCCGGGCATATTTCCTTCGTTTTCTAAAATCCATATTTAAGTGTCAACGACCATGGGGGTGGTGCTTTGATTGACAGGGAATACTTCGATTTGGAGAGAGTGTTGGGGACAAGAAAGGGGCAGGCGCATGTCTTCATAGAGTGACCGACTTTAGAGTAGTATTGATGAACCTATTGCGCAAGGGCGATGTTGATGACCCTGAGTTTCTTCGTAAAGGTGTCAGGATACTCGCTCAGGGGCTCATGGAGCTCGAGGTGGCTGAGAAGATCCGCGCTCAACGTTACGAGCGTTCAGATGAATGCACTACCTACCGTAATGGTTACCGCGGCCGGGCGTTAGAGACCCGGGTCGGGCGAGTGGACCGAACGGATCACCGCGCGTACGATGGACTCGTTTTCATGGTGCCCCGGATCCTCGTCATCGAAGAGCAGTTCCTTCCACGCCCGGCACAAATGCCACTCGACGTAGTAGGCCAACATATTAGGGTGCGACAGTCTTCGGATCGGCAGTATGGCCAGGGAAGAGATCAATACTGACGGGGCAGCCCTCCTGGTTTAAAAGCAGCCCAAAGACGATCTGACGTTTGCCCCTCTTCTTGTCCCGATTGTAGCCGAATTGGGCCAGGGGGCAGTGGTTGCCCTCGTAGTAGGTGAAGCTGACGTCATACAGCACGATCCTCCCTTCGTGTAGATGCTGTTCGGCCAGCTTCTTCTCGATGCGAGCCTGCTGGGGAGTAAGCCAGTCCAACGCTTCATACAGGTCGCC
This sequence comes from Bacillota bacterium, assembly GCA_013178125.1. Lineage (NCBI taxonomy): Bacteria > Bacillati > Bacillota > Bacillota bacterium. The sequence goes on from JABLXJ010000017.1 coordinate 64,698, forward strand.
CTCGCTTACATCCTCCAACTCCAGATCTGTCGCCAGGCAGGAGATATTTATAGTCATGTGTTCGATAAAATGGATCGCGAAGTAGCCGAAACGTTCGATAATATATTGCAGAAGGCTCATGCTCGAATCTAATTCTTCTCTGTGGTCAATGGACGACAAATTGGACGGCAAACAAGCCTTTGAGGAAGGTGTGGGGGCTATGCGAAAACCTGAAACCCCTTGAAAAACTTGGTGCCGAAGCGGGGATTCCAGGAGGGCACATGTTATCTAATTCTTTCCTATGGTGGTCCATCCGTCAAATGCTATTCTAAGTTAATGCACAAAAATTTACCGAACTTTTTTATGCAGCAATTGGTAACTTGAAATTCACCCCGGACCCATGACTGAAGTATTGTTCAATGGCCCAGATGAGTTCGTCTACGTCCATAAAGCAATGGTTGGCTAAGTGTCCCTTCAGGTGCCGCCATACAGTCTCCACTGGGTT